>CACZPJ010000099.1 GCA_902782995.1 uncultured Lachnospiraceae bacterium
CGCATCCCGGTCATCCGATGCCATCGCGATAATATCCTTGTCCTCGCCATCAAACTGCGTGATCTTCTGCTTTTGTGCGATCTGCGTTACACTGTTTAAAAGCTCCCGGTATTCGATTGCCTTCTCAAAATCCATCACCTCCGAAGCCTGCATCATCTTCTGTTCTAAACTTTTTAAGATCGGTGCATAATTACCATTTAAAAATTCCAGTGCTTCGTCGATATTCTTCCGGTAATCTTCCTTGCTGATATATCCCTGACACGGACCGTAACACTGCTTGATGTGATAATTCAGACACGGGCGTTCCTTTCCGGTATCTCTTGGCAGGGTTCGGTTACAGGTACGGATATGATAGAGTTTCTGGATCAGTTCGATCGTATCCTTGACTGCACCTGCGCTCGTATAAGGACCGAAGTAACGCGACTTGTCCTTTTTCATCTGACGACAAAAGAGGACTCTGGGATAATCTTCTCCCAGAGTCACCTTAATATACGGGTAGGTCTTATCATCCCGCAGCATAGTATTATATTTGGGGCGATGCTCCTTGATCAGATTACATTCTAACACCAGTGCCTCTAACTCGGAATCTGTAATGATATACTCGAATCTGGCAATCTTTTTTACCATCTGATCCTTTTTGATTCCCTCGTTATGACTGGCACGGAAATACTGACGTACCCGGTTTCTTAAACTGACCGCTTTTCCGACATAAATGATCGCATCGGATGCATCATGCATAATATAAACTCCCGGCTGATCCGGGAGTTTTTTCAGTTCTTCTGGAATGTTAAACATAGCTTCACCATTCGTTGTCCTGTTTTTATTCTATTCTTCTGTTGCAGAGGATTCTGCCTGCTGATCTGCAGGGTCAGCTTCTGTCACAACCGCTTCCTCTGTACTTGTCTTTTCTGCAGTGATCTCCTGCGCATCCGTATCATCAGCTGCACCGACATCCGGATCTGTATCGGAGTGATTCTCCGATGCCTCCGTGGATTCATCCGCAGATTCTGTTTTATCTTCTTCGATTCCGGTCAGTTCACGGAACAGTTTCATAAATTCCTTACCGGTAATCGTCTCATGCTCGAACAGATACTCGGAGATCTTGTCTAATGCTTCGCGGTATTCGCTTAACAGTCTGGTGGCTTCATCATAACAATTCTTTAACATTGTCATGACTTCCTTATCGATCTCTGCAGCTGTCTCGTCACCACAGTTAAGGGACGCACGTCCTTCGAGATACTGATTGTCTACAGTAGCAAGACTCATCAGTCCAAAGTGGTCTGACATACCGTACTGGGTGATCATTGCTCTTGCAATATTCGTTGCACATTCAATATCATTGGCTGCACCACTCGTCGCAGAATGGAATACCAGTTCCTCTGCCGCACGACCTGCCATATAGGTTGTGATCTTGGCGATCAGCTCATCCTTCGTCTGTAAGAACTTCTCTTCCTCCGGTGTCTGAAGTGTATAACCAAGCGCACCCATCGTACGTGGCACGATCGTGATTTTCTGTACCGGCTCGGTATTCTTCTGTAATGCCGTTACCATAGCATGTCCAACCTCATGGTAAGAAACGATCTTACGTTCCTTCTTGCTCATGGCACGATCCTTCTTCTCCTTACCACCGACTGCAACAATCTCAAATGCTTCAAACAGATCTGCCTGGTTCACATACTGTCTGCCGCTTTTAACTGCGTTGATCGCTGCTTCATTGATCATATTGGCAAGATCAGAACCTACCAGACCTGCACTGGCAAGTGCAAGTGCATCCAGATCTACGGATTCATCCATATGCACATCCTTCGAATGTACCTTCAGTGTCTCAAGTCTTCCCTTCAGATCCGGCTTATCAACGATGATCCGGCGGTCAAAACGTCCCGGACGGAGCAGTGCCTTATCAAGCACTTCCGGACGGTTGGTTGCCGCAAGGATCAAAAGCCCCTTCGACGTATCAAATCCATCCATCTCTGCAAGCAGCTGGTTTAATGTCTGCTCACGCTCATCATTACCGCCATATCTGGTATCACGGCTCTTACCGATCGCGTCAATCTCATCAATAAAGATAATACATGGTGCCTGCTTCTGTGCTTCTTTAAACAGGTCACGCACTCTGGATGCTCCGACACCGACAAACATCTCTACGAAGTCGGAACCTGCCAGTGAAAAGAACGGAACCTTTGCTTCTCCGGCAACTGCCTTTGCAAGCAGTGTCTTACCGGTTCCCGGAGGTCCGACTAACAGCGCACCCTTCGGCAGCTTCGCACCGATCTCACGGTACTTCTTCGGATTGTGTAAAAAGTCTACTACTTCCTGTAAGGATTCCTTTGCCTCGTCCTGTCCTGCAACATCCTTAAAGGTAACACCTGTTTCCTTTTCTACATAGACCTTGGCATTGCTCTTGCCGACGCCCATCATTCCGCCGCCGCTTCCCATCTTGCGCATGACCAGTCCGAAGATCAGCCACAGCAGTGCTAACGGAAGTAAAATACTTAATACATTATAGATGATCGCAGAAGTTCCGCTTGGAATCTCTGACTCGATCTTCACATTGTGTTCCTTCAGTAACGGAAGCAGATCCTCATCGGTATTCATCTTACCGGTGTAATATGTCACATGGATCAGATCCTTGCTGTCATACTTCGGTGTGATGTTATACTGGCTTGCTGCGAATTCCACACTGTCGATCTTGTCCTCTTCCACCATAGAAAGGAATTCCGTATAAGTGATCTTCTGTGTTGTCATCTCTGAGCTCCACTTATTCAGCAGACTCATGACAAACAAAGCGATCAGTGTGATAAAAAGAAACATCAGTATCATCTGACCGTTCTTACCGTTTTTCTTATTATTATCATTATTCGGATTATTATTGTTATTTCCGTTCATATTATTATTGTATCCGTTATCCATAGTTCCTCCACAATTTTCACATTACAGCTTATGTTCCATTATATTGAATTCAAAACGATAAATCAATACGAACTCTATGAACTTTTCCTTTAAATTTATAAACTTTCTCTAAAGACAGTTTTATTTTTTCCACAAACTTATACAAAAAAACATGTGGATTTATTCCATAAGACGTTGTATAATGGATTTTGATTGAAAAAATTCAGGAAAGACCGACGGTGGTACTGTCGGTTTTCTCAATTTAACACATAAACTTTATCAAATCACACACATTTAAGGAGGTTTCAAAATGCCTGTAAAATACGTCTTTGTCACTGGTGGTGTTGTATCAGGACTTGGAAAAGGTATCACTGCTGCATCCCTTGGACGTCTGTTAAAAGCCAGAGGCTTTAAGGTAACCATGCAGAAATTCGATCCATACATCAATATCGATCCGGGAACCATGAACCCGATCCAGCATGGTGAAGTATTCGTTACGGATGATGGAGCAGAAACAGATCTTGACCTTGGTCACTATGA
>CACZPJ010000100.1 GCA_902782995.1 uncultured Lachnospiraceae bacterium
ATGATCTCATTTTTGATCTGCTGCACGATCTGTTCATAAATAGCCAGATTGCTGCCTGTTGTAATTGATAGATTCATAAGTCCTCCTAACGCCATTGCACCTGCGCAAAATTACGATGGATGAAACGCATGTGGAAACAGTTTGCCAGAATCAAGACAACAATTCCTGCAAAAACAATCACCGCAAGCAGCTTCACATTCCTCATATCGTTAAATGCCAGTACACCTAAAATCACCGGAAAAGTCATAAGTATTCCTATCACCTTCGAAGCAGTCAGCATGCGTCCGGTTGATTTTTTTATCATCGTCTGATCCATCTGTTTTCTGGCTTCCTTCGTAACTTCCGTTATCTGCTGCAACTGTATGAGCAGGATCATATTGATCCATGTCAGCAATAAAAGCAGATGCTCCCTCTGAAAGATTCTTCCCTGTGCCAGATCGATCACTGCCCAGATGCCAAGACACAGGAAAAGCAGCATACTTCCTACGCTGATCCGGCAGATCAGATACTTTGCCTTTTGTCCATCATTCATCGGCAGATAGGCAAAGATCCTTGGGAACAGCTTCTCCTGTGCCCGGAAAATATCCCCAACAGAAAAAGACAAAATATAGACCGCCCAGAATCCATTATTCAAACCTGTATCATCGAACATTATGCCGATTACCACAAACATAATACAGACTGCATATATCAGAAGAAGCCACCTTTTTGTTTTCCATTGTGCCTTTATTTCGATCATGCTCTGCAAAAAAGCAAGCTTTATGACTTTATTCATATCCCTTTCCTCACTTTACTCGAACTTCTATACATAGATTCCACCACTCCGGTATGAAAAGCCAAAGCGGTTTGCACGTACCTGTTTTTCATTATGTTCCATCAGAAAATACCGGATCGCGGATGGATTCTCTTCAAAATAGTACATGATCTCTTCGATACGCGCCCGCCGCCGTTCAAGCGGCAGCATCAGTTCTCCCTGAAAACAGTCGATCAGTGCTTCGTTATGGGAATCCCCGTACTTTTTCCCTACGACCAGATTCACCGGGATCGAATCGATGCTTCTGCGTGGTCCCGTTACGACCAAAAAGCGATCCCGCAGGCTCTCCGTATCCATGCATAAGAGCATCTTCCCTTGATGCATCCACAGGATATAATCCGCAAGTCCGTCAAGCTCCTCCACAAGCTGTGTGACATAGACCACACTCTTTTTCCCATCTGCGATCAGCTCCCGCACGATCTGATAGAATTCCTCCCGGAATTCTACATCGAGATTTGCCGACGGCTCATCCATAAAGTACACATCGGCATCATACGATAAGGCAAATGCAAGCTGAAACTTCATCTGCTGTCCCTTCGACAGACGCTGCAACGGACGCTTTCCCGGTACTGCAAAATGCTCCATCCATTCGTTGAACTTCTCCTTGGAAAATCCCGGATATAATTTAGAAAACATCTGCATATTTTCCCTGCCTGACAATGCCATAAAAAACGGACAGTCGTTTAAAACAAAGGCAATATGCTGCTTCGCCTCCACCGGCTGATCCGTCATCGAACAGCCTGCCACCGTAATCTTCGTCCGCTCTCCGAGACTGCCGCCACCCATCAGGTAATGCAGCAGTGTACTCTTGCCGGAACCATTGACTCCGACTACCCCAAGCAGATAGCCCGGTTCTAAGGAAAACGAAATATCCGACAGTCGAAATTCCCCAACTCTTCGATTCAGATCCTCACATGTCAAAACCCCCATGTTCTCTCTCCTTTTTATACGTTCTCTATAATTGTGCATATACTGTATATATCTATATATACAGTATATGCACAATCTATCTGGTTGTCAAGAGGTATATGGATGCATTGCTATTTTCCCAGCTTTTTTCTGCATTTCCTGCACCCTGACTACCTGTCTTCGCCCTGACTGGGTGCATTTTAAGCTCTGTTTCTTTGCTTTTCTGCACCCAGTTTCCCAGTCTTCTATATAACTAGGGGCATTTGTAAAATGGTAAACGAAAAAAAGACATGGCATCCCACTCCGGTGACTACCATGTCTTTTCTACTAATTTTATTATTCGCGGCTTCTGCAAATGCCTTGCAATATGCGCTTACTTTCTTCTGGCAGCAAGCTTTCCATCGACCAGATCAATCAGGATCACATCTCCTGCTCCCACCTCATCTGCAAGGATCAACTTTGCGGAAAGTGTTTCTACATGCTTTTGCAGGAAACGCTTCAACGGTCTTGCGCCATATACCGGATCATAACCATGATCTACGATATACTGCTCTGCCGCAGGAGTCAGTTCTACTGAGATCTCACGATCGACTAAACGCTTATTTAAGTCCTGCATCAGCAGGTGGATGATATTGCCGATATTGTCCTTCGTTAATGGCTTAAACATAATAATCTCATCAAGTCTGTTTAAGAACTCCGGACGGAAGTTACCACGCAGCTCATTCATAACGGCTTCCTCGGTCTGTGCATTGATCGTTCCATCTGCTTCGATGCCCTCTAACAGATGTGCAGAGCCAAGGTTCGAGGTCATAATTATGATCGTATTCTTAAAGTCTACGGTTCTGCCCTGGGAATCGGTGATCCGGCCGTCATCCAATACCTGTAACAGTACGTTGAATACATCCGGATGTGCCTTTTCCACCTCATCGAACAGTACAACCGAATACGGCTTTCTACGGACAGCCTCCGTCAGCTGACCGCCTTCGTCATATCCGACATATCCCGGAGGCGCTCCGATCAGACGGGACACGGAATATTTCTCCATATACTCACTCATATCAAGACGCACCATATTGCTCTCATCGTCAAACAGACTGGCTGCCAATGCCTTGGCAAGTTCGGTCTTACCTACACCGGTAGGACCTAAGAACAGGAACGAACCGATCGGCTTTGTCGGGTCCTTGATGCCTGCTTTGGAACGGATGATCGCTTCTGTTACCTTCTCGACACCTTCATCCTGTCCGATGACACGCTTATGCAGTTCTTCGTCCAAATGAAGAGTCTTATTCCGTTCGCTTTCGGTCAGCTTGGCAACCGGGATACCGGTCCACCGTGAAATGATCCTTGCGATCTCTTCATCGCTGACATTCTCATGGACAAGGGAAAGATCCTCATTTTTTACCTTATCCTCTTCGATCTGTAACTGCTTCTGTAACTGTGGCAGCTTACCGTACTGCAATTCAGCCGCTTTATTCAGATCATAATTCTGCTGGGCTGTCGCAATCTCTTTTTTCAGGTTCTCAAGATCCTCACGGAGCTTTTGTACCTTTTCCACGGACTTCTTCTCGTTATCCCACTGTGCCTTCTTCGTCTG
>CACZPJ010000101.1 GCA_902782995.1 uncultured Lachnospiraceae bacterium
AGTAAAATGAATCATAAAGGAGAACACCATGAGCAAAGAATTAGCAAAGACCTATGATCCGAAGGGTATAGAGGATCGGTTGTACAAGAAATGGGAAGACAACGGTTACTTCCATGCACAGGCAGACCGCAGCAAGAAGCCATTTACGATTGTAATGCCGCCGCCAAATATCACCGGACAGCTTCATATGGGACATGCATTAGACAATACCATGCAGGATATCCTGATCCGTTATAAGAGAATGCAGGGTTACAATGCATTATGGCAGCCGGGAACGGATCACGCAGCGATCGCAACAGAAGTAAAGGTAATTGAATCCTTAAAAAAACAGGGCATCGATAAGAACGATCTCGGAAGAGAAGGCTTCTTAGAGAAGTGCTGGGACTGGAAGGAAGAGTACGGCGGACGTATTATCAAGCAGTTAAAGAAGATGGGATCTTCCGCAGACTGGAGTAGAGAGCGTTTTACGATGGATAAGGGATGCTCCGATGCAGTTCTGGAAGTATTTATCAAGTTATATGAAAAAGGATACATCTATAAGGGTTCAAGAATCGTCAACTGGTGTCCGGTATGTAAGACCTCCATTTCCGATGCAGAGGTAGAGCATGAGGAACAGGACGGATTCTTCTGGCATATCAATTACCCGGTTGTTGGCGAAGAAGGCAGATTTGTCGAGATCGCAACGACAAGACCGGAGACACTTTTCGGAGATACCGCAGTTGCTGTCAATCCGGATGATGAACGTTATCAGGACATCATCGGTAAGATGTTAAAGCTTCCGATGACCGATCGTGAGATCCCGGTTATCGCAGATGCTTATGTAGATAAAGAGTTTGGAACCGGATGTGTAAAGATCACTCCTGCACACGACCCGAACGACTTTGAGGTTGGAAAGCGTCACAACTTAGAAGAGATCGTTGTCATCAATGATGATGCAACCATGTGTAAGAATACCGGAAAATATGCAGGCATGGATCGTTACGAGTGCAGAAAGCAGTTAGTAGCGGATCTGGATGCAGCAGGACTTCTTGTAAAAGTCGTACCGCATTCCCATAATGTCGGAACACATGACCGTTGTGGTACTACGGTAGAGCCGATGGTAAAACAGCAGTGGTTTGTTAAGATGGACGAGCTGATCAAGCCGGCAGTAGAAGGTGTGAAAAACGGAGACATCCAGTTACTTCCAAAGCGTATGGAAAAGACCTACTTTAACTGGACAGACAATATCCGTGACTGGTGTATTTCCAGACAGCTCTGGTGGGGACACAGAATCCCGGCCTATTACTGCGAGGACTGTGGAGAGATGGTAGTTGCCAAGGAAGCTCCGGCAAAATGTCCGAAGTGCGGCTGTACCCATATGAATCAGGACCCGGATACCTTAGATACCTGGTTCTCCTCTGCATTATGGCCGTTTTCAACACTCGGCTGGCCGGAAAAATGCGAAGATCTGGATTACTTCTATCCAAACGATGTATTAGTAACCGGATATGATATTATCTTCTTCTGGGTAATCCGAATGATCTTCTCCGGCTATGAGCAGATGGGCAAGGCTCCATTCCACACGGTATTATTCCATGGACTCGTTCGTGATTCACAGGGACGTAAGATGAGTAAGTCACTCGGAAACGGCATCGATCCGTTAGAGGTAATCGATAAGTATGGTGCAGATGCACTGCGTCTGACCCTGATCACCGGTAATGCACCGGGAAATGATATGCGTTTCTACTGGGAGCGTGTCGAGGCATCGAGAAACTTTGCAAATAAGGTATGGAACGCATCCCGTTTCATTATGATGAACTTAGAAGGCATGGAGATCACGAAGCCGGGAACAGACGAGCTTGCACCGGAAGATAAGTGGATCTTATCGGCAGTGAATACACTGACGAAGGATGTCACAGAGAATATGGATAAGTTCGAGCTTGGAATCGCAGTACAGAAGGTCTATGACTTTATCTGGGATGAATTCTGTGACTGGTATATTGAGATCGCGAAGATCCGTACCTATAAGAAGGAAGAAGATCCAAAGGCAGCGAATGCAGCACTTTGGACATTAAAGACCGTATTAGGACAGGCACTGAAGCTGTTACA
>CACZPJ010000102.1 GCA_902782995.1 uncultured Lachnospiraceae bacterium
CTGCTGTAATCTTGCCTGTCCGGTTTCTGTATGCTGCTCACAAAGGAATTCCTTCTCAAGAGCCTGCAGATACCATTCCTTTTCCGCTGTCTTTTTCTCTACATACAGATAATAACCATCCGGATTCTCATCTAAGTTGCCAAGTACCTCCGCTGAAATCTCAAGTTCCTTTTCTTTTAACAAAATAACCGGTGTATCTTCCAGTTCTGCGATCTCTCTTGCAAGAAAGATCGGAAGGACTCCATTTCTTGCACCACAGCCCCGTCCTAACAACGTATCATACAAAATACGGAAGGACTGCTTCTTCCCGGCACAGGACTGGATAAAGCTTCCGATGCATTCCAGCACATAACGGCTTCCGTCATCTACACTGTCTGCCCCGCCCATGATTCCGGTATGTACCATCGTTGCCCGGAAAATAGTAGCCTCCGGACTTGTTCCATCCTCATACCTGTCTGTCGGATCATGCGCTAAAAGCACCTCTATGATCTGGTTTCTTGCCCGCTTCATCTGCGCTGTGATATGCCTTCGGTTGATCTGCTCATTGTTGATCTTCGGTGCATGTGTATAGTAGTCTCCACATATTCCACTTAACATCCGGTTAAACTCACCGACACCGGCGACATCCTCCCGGATCGTATCTTTGTGCAGCACATAACAGTTCCGGTTCTGTGGCAGATACAGGCGTTCTAATTCGGCATTGATCTCAAAGATCAGATCCTCTTCATACAGCTTTAATTCCTGCTGTAACACACGGTTGGATTCCATAAACGCCTGATCCTTCTGCAGTTGTTCCACCACAAGCAGATTTTTCAGACATTCCGTTTTGGCAAATGCCTCCTTCGGATAGAGAACCACGATGCGCTCTTCTTCTAACGCTTTTAGCTTCTTCGTCAGTTCCTGGGTGGTTACATCCGTACCTGACAGTGCAATGATCTTTCCATCTGCCGGCTTCTCCTCAAAAAGATACGACGCCTTTGGCAGATCAAGAAACTGTCCGGTCGTCATATAGACATAATGAAAATATCTCGTCATCGTATATTCCTGATTGTGCTGCTTCGGTAGAATATATTCGAGATCCGATACCCGCTGTAGTACCTCACAGAGATTGATCTGTTCTCCTAACCTTAGAACCCTCTGCCGGATCTCCTGATCCAGATTGATTCCTATATTGTTCTTAAATGCATAGCATGCGAGCTTTACACGCCAGATAATGACCTGTTCCTGTTCCAGTTCCCCTAACAGCCCTGCTGCAGCTGCCTGTGACATGCCTGCCGATAATGCGATCGTATGTGCATCCACCGGAACTTCCTCCGGGTTTGCCACCATTTTTAACAGTGCTAATACCTTGATCAGCTTCTGCTTTTGTGCATCGGTTGTCTTTGATAAGGCATACTCTGCCTTCAGCCATTCCGCATGCATGACAGACATTGCCGTATTTTCCCGGAACAGATTCTGAAAATAATCATAGACTGCATCTGCACCGATTCCACATGCCTCACCCTCTGCGTGTTCGATCAGATAGACCAGACTACCCGGCTCTTCATTCGCAAGAAAGGTAAATACGCTCCGCTCGTTCTGCGCGATCTTCTCACTGATCGCCAGCAGCAGGTATGCTGTCATCGGAAGAAGTGGGAAACAGCCATAGGAAACGGTCTGCGTGTAATCCTCCTGTTCAAACAGCCCCCGCATACATGGAAGCTGATAGGACTCCTCTAAAGTTTCCTGCCACTGACGATCTGTTCTGATAACCTCCCGGTACGTCTGTCCTTTTTTCCTTATCACATTCCCGACCAGTTCAAAATTATTTTTCCCGGACACCAGAAACGGCACTTCAAACAGACGTCCCTCTACGCCTGTAAATGCATTCTGTACCGATACCGGAAGCTGTGTGCCATATTCCTTAATGCTCTTGTGTGCTACAAAGACAATATGAAGCTGGCTTTCCGATACCCCTGCTGCCAGTTCACACATATCCTGTAAGATCTTCATATCGCGTGCAAAAGTCGCCTGTTCGTGTCCCTCAATGTACTTGCTGAACTCGTCAAAGACCACAAACATTCCATCATAGCCATATTCCTGCCGTAACTTTGCTCCGACCTCCTCATAGATCTTCATAATATCCATATTGACGATCGGTGCAAAACTGCTGCCGGCTGTCACCTCCGGATAAAGCTTCCGAAACAGATGCAGTGCATGCTCATCCATCCGGTGCAGCGATGCTTTCATCTTCTCCAATGTCATGGAAGCTTCCGTCAGATGATGGGCAAATGCCTGATAAGTGTCCGGAAAACTGTTTTTCCATTGTTCCAGACATTTTAACGCTTCGCTAAAGTAACTCGAAGGCATAAGATCTGTGATATGTTCCCGTTCTAATGCAGTCAGTAGTGCATAGCGGAAAGCATCTGACAGATTCGGATTCGAGCCGGACACCAATACCGGAAGCAGTCTTTTTCCTGCCTGCTTATAAGCAAGGATCTGTTTTGCAAGCCCATGATCCACAGCTTCAATCTTCGCTAAGACCTCTTCGAATCCCTCTGTATCCTCAGCTCCCAGAATCCTAAGCAATACTAACAGAAGATGTGACTTTCCCTTTCCATACGGACCAATCAGGATCGAAGCACGAAATCCCTGCTCTTTTACAACAGCATCCACATATCGGCTTAATATGGCAAGCGAAGATCTTGTTGGTATATAACCATTCAGCTTCCGGTCATTCTCCAGATCAAGCTGTAGATTGACTGAATTCTGAAACCTTTTATCGATCTCAACCAAATCCCGTAATGTGTACATAAAACTTATTCATTCCTTCCGTTATAGTAATGCTCTGCGACCTCTGTGGTACTAAGGCTGCTGTTCTGATAGACCATATCAAGCCCGGCTGTCCGGTTCACGATTAAAAGCCCCTC
>CACZPJ010000103.1 GCA_902782995.1 uncultured Lachnospiraceae bacterium
ATCGATTTGACAAATAAACAAACATGAACAAGTAGGGCAATAGCCCGGATTGTGAATGTTTGTTGCAATTTCGGAAGTTCGAAGAACAGAGAAATTGTAATTATTACATAGATGATATAATGAACTCTAACGAGATCATCAGTTTCTTATGAATGCATGTTGGAATTTTGAAAGTTCAAAGACAGAGAAATTGTAATTATCACAATATAATGAGTGCTAATATGTAAAATTTATATCTATTCGTATTTCATAAATAATGTAATTATCAAGTGATGTAATTACCATACAATATACTTTATCAAATATAGAGGACTATGTGACTACTTACATACAATATTGCTTATCTATTTAATAAGTAAGCATACATATACCCGTAAGATATTCACTTAGGTTGTAAGGATTCGTTGTACTTTTTAAAGTTTGATGTACAGAAAAATCGTAATTACTATACATGCTATAATGAATTCTGCATAATATATCACTAAATTTTCATAAGATCTCAGATGTGCAAAGCAAAGAAATATAATCTATTTTATGAAAAAAGATCATCAAACGGATTACCTCTATCTCTGTCCTACGATGATCTTTTCTATTTTTATATAGATTTCGATATTAAATTAACTAAATACAGATCTTCCTTTTGATCTCTACCTTTTATACCATACAGTTACATCTAAAATGTTTCACGTGAAACATTTATTTTTCTTCCACCTTCTTTATTTCTATAGTAAGACTTCTGTCTTCCTTTTTTTGTATTTCGATTGTAACATCCAGTAATATATTTAATAGTATATTTTTTTCTTCCTTTACATGCTGAATTACTGCTTCCTCGTTTTCCTGCTCTACTGTACATTCCAGTGCTACTGTCTGTTCTTCAGAGGAGTGTACTAATATCTGATCTGTATAATTCACCAAACTATGTATCATTCCATCCAGCATATGATCAAGTAAGATCCTATTATTACCTGAGATCCAGCTTTCTATACTTGTATCGAAGGCTTCATCATAAGTAACAACGCAATCCGTATCTTCATTTTGTAATGTATCTGATTCATTTTCAGATGAAGTCTGATATTCCGGACTGTTACTATTTTCTAAATTTGTCTTTGAATTTTCTATTGTTGTTTTATCATCTGTAATCTGCGTTTTTTCTGACTGAACATTATCGGATGAGGCATTATCCACAACCATTTTATCTAAAATATTTTTAATCTGCCTCAGTTCCATTTTCGAACGATTCCGATCCAGATCAAATATACCTAATACCAGTTCCAGCTTATTTCTGATCTGCTGATATTCCGGTACTATCTGTATCTGTTCGCTTTGTTTCTGTTCTTCACTTATATCCTCCTGCGTATTATTTTCCTTTTCGATTTCACGTGAAACATATGCGGTTATCTGTTCCAGACGTTTTTTCTCGTATGTATATCTTTGTTGCAATATTCTTTGTTCATATTCAGATCTATTGTTTTCTTCTATCACTGCCTGGATCTGCTTCGATTGCTCACTAAGACTTTTTATCTGATCTAGAATAGACTCATACGCTTCCTGTAATTCTTTCTTCTGTTCCTTCAGGGTCTTGATCTGTTCCTTATTTTTCGGGTTCACCTCTCTTGGTGTAAAAATTTCAAAGTTCGGATCATTCTTCTCATCCAACAGCTCAATAAACTTATCTGTCTCCTTTATCTTATTTAAAACATCCATGGACTTCTTATTCAGCTTATAACTCTCATCCATATTTTTCTGATATAATTCATCTAAAAAGTTTTTTAACATCTTATAACCATGCCTTTCTATCTTTAGTCTGTAAAATCTTACCACAAGGACATTATTTATAGAGCTATTACTCATTCGTTTTTATTCTGACTCTTCATTTCTATAATACCTTCTTTTATGTACAATTATAGAATACTTTATCACAATCATTATCCAAGTTATTCAGTTACCGATTCGATTATACTCTTTATCACTACCGGTACAACATACTATAATCATATACCAATACAACACCTAATTTATATAATATCCTAGCTATATAATGATAGAGCATATTTTTTATATGCAAACATATGTTTTATTTGTACTTTTAACAACACTTCACGCCATGTTCTCGACATGCCTGATAAAACTGGTACAATCCGGTTTTTTCAAAATCAGAAGCTGCATCATATTCACTCTGTGTTGTATAAAAATTCAATGTGCCACCTGTCTTCTTTTTGATCTGCACACGGTATCTTCCCTTCTCTGGATAGAACCGGTTCATAATCATAATCTTACGAACTTCACGGATGTCAGCATAAGATAATGACCATGTTTTCTTTCGAACTGTGATTTCTACTCCATGCTCAGAAAATGTAACATGCATTTCCATAATTCCATGTGTCTTCTTTTCCCTGTGAGGTACCATCAGACAAAACAACAATACACATACCGCGATGATACCAAATTCCAGCCATGATGCAAATCTGCTATCTGACAACTCATAGATATTATCGATCAGGACAACGACACGATCCCCGGCAAGAATGCACAAGGCAAATAGTAGTCCGGTAAATATCCCACTATGTCTTCCAGGTAATACGTTATCCTCAATTTGAATTACCATCTTGATCCCCTTCTCTCAGCTCATGAAACTGTACTGCAGGCACGCCATAATTGCAAAATGCATCCCGTACCCACTATAAATACAGTTATTTACGCCGTAATCTCATTTAATAACAGCAAATATTGCCACTTATAGAATAATATATATGTAAATATATACATTTTAGATGTTCTACCAGTAATTTTATGTCACCTATCTCTTCCTATTCTATCCTATTTTTCAAAACATTCCTATATTTTTTTCATATTTTGATTTTTCATTTGTAAAGGCTGAAATTATTGTTTATAATAAGAATATAGTATGAATTTTAAAGAATTTGTCCGAATCTTTTCGGGTCATACAATACGAAACTGGAGGTACGATATGAATAAGAAAATCAAGAAATTATTTGCCTTCGCAGCACTGACAACTACCGGCATCTACTTTATAAACCGCGCACTGAATTACACTGCCAGCTTAAAGAATCTCATCAATGACGATCATGGTCAGTATTATGGCTGGAAAAATGGGGATGTCTACTACACCGTAACCGGAAAAGGTTCTCCCATCCTGCTGATCCATGACCTGCATCCGGCAAGCTCCCTTGCAGAGTGGTCTAAGATGATCAAAAAATTAGAAAAGGAGCATCAGGTATACTGTGTGGATCTACCGGGATGCGGTCGTTCCGATAAGCCTGCCATCACCTATACAAACTATTTCTTCGTACAGTTCATCAATGATTTTATCCGGGATGTAATCGGTGAAAAGACAACGGTTGTTGCAACCGGAGCTTCCGGTTCCTTTACCATCATGGCAAACACAATGAACCCGGAAAACTTTGAAAATGTCATTCTGATCAATCCGGAATCCTTAAGTGCACTTGCAAAGCAGCCGGATAAATGTAAGCTTGCATATAAGCATCTTTTAGACTGTCCGATCTTTGGAACCTTTGCTTACAATGTCGAGATGCACGAGAAAAATATCAACCGCTTATTCGAGGAAGTCTTCTATTCCAGACCTTCTCTTATCTCAACCAAAATGGAAGATATTTATTTTAAGTCGGCGCATATCGGTAATGGTACAGGACGCTTCCTCTTATCAAGTATCCGTGCAAATTACACCAATATCAGCATCTCTCATGTTCTTCCGAAAATGGATCATCTTTATCTGATCGGCTGCCGCGACCTTCCTGGCAGTATCAGCATTATGGATGAATACAAACAGAAAAATGATGCGATTGATGTCGGATATGTTTCTCATGCCAAATATCTGCCACAGTTAGAAGTACCGGATAAAGTATACGACACATTACGCATGTTCTTAGCCTGAGAACAGTAGATTGATAAATTCGTTCGAATTCACTATTTCTTCTATACATTAATTGCATAAAATCAGGTGGCAAATATATCTTAATCTGATATACTTTACCACCTGATCTTATTTCATACATAATCTGTATACCTACCATACATATCCAAAAATAGAGTTCGTTACGAGGCAGACCTAAGTAAGCGGCTGCTTCGACGGTGTACCGGCTTTCCTCGGATAAGCCTTCGGTGTTTTCTTCACCTTATCGATCATCACAAAGGAACGATGCAGATCGTTTTCGCCAAAGGAGAACTTATGAATATCTGAGATGCTGCCTCCCAATCTGGAGACGGCATTTTTTGCATTCTCCACTTCTTCGGTTATCTCACCTGATTTATATGGTATAAATTTGCCACCCGTAACAACGAAAGGAAGGCAATATTCACTTAATGTTGAAAGATTTGCGACTGCTCTCGATACACACAGATCATAATGCTCCCGGAAGGTGACATTTCTTGCCATTTCTTCTGCCCTTCCATGAACAGCCTCGATTCCTTCTAATCCCAGTGCTTCAATCACTTCCTGTAAAAACAGGATCCGCTTATTCAGGGAATCCGCTAACGTAATTTGTAAGCCCGGATACACGATCTTTAACGGAATGCCCGGAAATCCAGCCCCCGTACCAAGGTCTAATACCTTAAGAGGCTGTGTAAGATCGATCACTGCCCCAAGAGAAATACTGTCAAGAAAATGCTTTTCAATAACTTCATCGAACTCAGTAATCGCTGTGAGGTTCATCACCTTATTCTTTTCAATCAGCATCTCATAATATTGTGCAAACTGGTTCAACTGTATATCGGTTAAAGTGATATTCCAGTTTTTTAAAACGTGATTAAATTTTTCAAAATTGTACTGCATATATCCTCACTTTCGTACTTATACAATAGGAATCACAAGACTTTCGTCTTATGACTCCTTCTTTCCTGCCTGATGACGCATCTGCTCCATATGAACCAGAAGCATAGAAATATCCGCCGGTGAAACACCGGAGATCCGCGATGCCTGTCCGATAGAAACCGGACGATATAACTTTAACTTCTGCCTTGCTTCAATACGAAGGCTGTCTACCGCATCATAATCGAAGTCTTCCGGAATCTTTTTCGCCTCCAGCTTTTTAAAATGTTCGACCTGTTTGATCTGACGTCTGATATAACCATCATACTTAATATTAATGCTGACCTGTTCCTGGACTTCAGCGGGAAGATCCGGTCTCTCCGGGTCAATCGGAGCAAGCACTTCATAAGATAATTCCGGTCTGCGGATCAGCTCCGTTAAGGTTGTTCCTGTATTTAGCGGAACACTTCCATACTGCTCCAGCAGAGACTGTACATCCTTGTTAGCCCCTACTGTTACGTACTCTACTCTGTTTATTTCATCCTGAATTAATTTTTCTTTTTCTACAACCCACTCATATCTTTCATCAGAGATCAGTCCGACTTCATGTCCATACTTCGATAACCGGAGATCTGCATTATCCTGTCGAAGCAACAGACGGTACTCCGCACGGGAAGTCATCATACGGTATGGCTCATGGTTCTCCTTGGTTACCAGGTCATCGATAAGAACGCCGATATAAGATTCCGAGCGGTGTAAGATAAGCTGCTTCTTTCCTAATATGCTCATCGAAGCATTGATACCGGCGATCAGTCCCTGACTTGCCGCCTCTTCGTAACCGGAGCTTCCATTAAACTGTCCGCCGCTGAAAAGTCCCTTAATTTTCTTAAACTCTAAGGTTGGTAACAGCTGGTTTGGATTGATACAATCATACTCGATCGCATAGGCATTCCGGACAATCTTCGCATGCTCGAGTCCCGGCACTGTCCGGTACATCTCATACTGGACATCCTCCGGAAGTGAACTTGACATTCCTCCAACATACATCTCATTTGTATTCAGACCTTCCGGTTCGATAAAGACCTGATGTCTGTCCTTATCCGCAAATTTTACCACTTTATCCTCGATGGAGGGGCAATATCTCGGACCTGTACCTTTGATCACACCCGCATATATCGGGGAACGGTCAAGATTGTCCCGGATGATCTCATGTGTTTTTTCATTGGTATAAGTCAGCCAGCAGGATACCTGATCGATCTGCACATCATCCGGATTCGTTGTAAAGGAAAACGGAACGACACGCTCATCGCCGAACTGCTCCTGCATTTTTGAAAAATCAATCGTATTTTTATCAATTCTTGCAGGTGTTCCTGTCTTGAAGCGGAACATTTCTACACCATGTTCTTTGAGTGAATCCGTCAGATGGTTTGCAGGCTGTAATCCGTTTGGTCCGGTATAGTTTACGACCTCACCATACAGACATCTTGCCCGTAAGTAAGTTCCGGTACAAAGCACAACTGCACGGCAGTGATAAACTGCACCGGAAAATGTCTTTACACCGGTGATGACATTGTTTTCCGTAATAATCTCGGAAACCTCTGCCTGACGGATCGTAAGATTTTTCGTATTTTGCAGGGTTTTACGCATCTCCATGCTGTAAGCCGCCTTATCAGCCTGTGCACGCAGGGAATGCACTGCCGGTCCCTTGGATTTATTGAGCATCTTTGACTGAATGAAAGTCTTGTCAATATTTTTGCCCATCTCTCCGCCAAGTGCATCGATCTCACGGACCAGATGTCCCTTTGAACTTCCTCCGATGTTCGGATTACATGGCATCATGGCAATACTGTCTACACTGACTGTAAAAACGATCGTCTGTAATCCGAGTCTTGCACATGCAAGCGCAGCCTCACATCCGGCATGACCTGCACCGACCACACAGACATCGTATGTCTCCTCTACTACTCTTCTCTTTTTCCCTTTGTTTTCTACAGGTGATGCCTGCACCATGTTTTCTGCTGGCATATTTCCTCCATTCCCTTCACTTAGATATGATAATTACAATCTCCCATAACTTATATTTATTACTTACCCATACAGAACTTACTGAAGATCTCATTGACCAGATCATCATCGACTGCTTCGCCTATGATATTTCCAAGACTCTCATATGCATTCATAAGATCGATCGAATAAAAATCCTCCGGCATTCCATCTGCGATACTCTGCTCTACCATCTTAAGACTTTCGTGTGCCTCCGACAGCAGATTCTTATGACGGATATTTGTAATATAGATCTCATCGTTAAAGCTGAGCTGTCCATGGAAAAACATATCCTTAATGGTATTTTCGAATTCTTCGATCCCCGTATTTTCCTTGGTTGAAACCGGTATGATCTTCTGATCTAACCGTTTTGCAAGATCATCCACAGTTGTAACTGCAGCAAGATCTGACTTATTTAATAAAACAACTGCTTTCTTATCTGCAAGCATCGCAATGATCTCTTCATCGTTTTCATCAAGTGCCGTAGATGAATCGACCACATAGATAACCAGGTCTGCATCTCCAAGATACTGTTTTGCCTTGTCGACACCGATCTTCTCAACCACATCCTCGGTATTACGGATGCCGGCGGTATCGATGATGTTTAAGCTGATGCCGTTTAAGTTGATCTGTTCTTCTAAGACATCTCTTGTCGTTCCGGCAATATCCGTAACGATCGCACGCTCTTTTCCGACAAGCACATTCAAAAGAGAGGACTTTCCGGCATTCGGCTTTCCGACGATTACCGTGTTGATCCCTTCCTTTAAGATACTGCCGTTTTCGGAGGAGCGGATCATCTTTTCTAACTCAGTCTGTATCTCTTCTACGATCTTCTCTAATTTTTCTCCGTATCCATCTATACTGATATGCTCCGGATCATCTAAGGCAGATTCGATAAATGCGATCTCATGGATGATCTTCGCCCGGATCGCACGGATCTTATCTGTCAATGCTCCGTTTAACTGGCTGATGGAACTCTTTAATGCAAAATCATTTTTCGATTGAATAATATCAATGACCGATTCCGCCTGTGACAGATCGATCCGTCCGTTTAAAAATGCACGCTTCGTGAACTCTCCCGGTTCTGCCGGTCTTGCACCATATTTTAAAACAGTCTCTAAAATCCGGCGCATCACAAGCACACCACCATGGCAGTCAATCTCGATCGTATCTTCTCTGGTATAACTGTTCGGTGCTTTCATCAGAAGAACCATGACCTCGTCGATCATCTCATCCCCATCCATGATATATCCATAGTGGATCGTATGACTTGGTTCCTTTGACAACACCTTTTTTCCATTTTTTGAACGGTAAATCCGGTCAATCACATCAAAAGCCTCATCCCCGCTGATCCGGACAATTCCGATCCCGGATGCGGTCATGGCGGTTGCGATTGCGGCAATCGTATCTGTCTTCATTCCAATCTCCATTTCATATCCAGTCTTTTTCGTTTTGACTCATGTATCATCTTATCACAATTTATCGGAAAAAAATATGCGAATATCTTACATTTGAAAAGAATGGTAAAATAATTTGCATTATCCTACCATTCTTCTCTGCTTACTATTATGAAACGATGCTTATTTTTTCAGTGTTACAACTACATGACGGAATGGCTCTTCACCCTCACTATGTGTTGCCACATACTTGTCATTCTGTAATGCAGAATGAATCACTCTCCGCTCAAACGGATTCATCGGCTCTAAAGATACCGGACGTTTTGTTCTCTTTACCTTATATGCAATATTTTTTGCAAGGTTCTCTAAGGTATCTTTTCTTCTCTTACGGTAATCTTCGGTATCAATCTTAACCTTTACATAATTCTCAGACTGCTTGTTCACTGCAAGATTGGTAAGATACTGGAGGGAATCTAAGGTCTGTCCACGTTTTCCGATTAAGACACCCATCTCTTTTCCCTTTAACTCTACATCAATTACGTGATTTGCTTCATCATTCTGAATCTGCATCTCAACTTCCATATGCATTGCATCAAAAACCTTCTCCAAAAAGTCTCTGACATGATCTTCAAGCTGAAACTTCTTACGTGCTCTAATAACAGCTGGCTTACTTCCAATTCCTAAAAATCCGTTAGAGCCTTTTTCAATTACTTCATAATCGAGCTGATCACTTGTAGTTCCAAGCTTTACAAGCGCATCAGTAATGGCATCATCTACTGTTTTTGCTGTAATTTCAATAAACTCCATTGTAATACCCCCTATTATTTATTATTTCTTTCGTTAAAATCTCTTACCATATTAGCTTTTGCGGCCATACTTCCTGACTTTGCACCGGATCTCTTTGCATTTGCTTCCTCGATCATCTTCTCTTTTTCTGCATAAGTCATATCATGGGAAAGGGTTGTATTTGCCTTTGTGCTCATCTTTGCCGCATTGGTAATCTGGTTCTGGTAGATTCCCATTTTTTCACGTTTCTTCTCTGCTTTTTCCTGATTCTTCGCAATAATGTCATCGAGATTGATCTTCTCCATATGCTTATTTAAGAAGAACTGCTGGATACTACGGATAACTGCACCAGCGATCCAGTAAATACCTAGACCTACCGGAACGGTAAAACACATTACAAAGGAAAACAGCGGCATCATCATGTTCATGGTCTTCATCTGATTTGCCATCTGGTCATTTCCATTGTTATTTGCAGTCGGCATTAACTTAATATTCAATACCTGTGACAGGTACGAAATAACCGGAATTAAGATTGCTCCGATCATTAACAGATAAGAACCTGCCGCAAAGCTACTTTTCATAATATGCCATGGTGTCTCACCGATATTCAAGCCAAGGAAATTATTGACATGATCTAAGTTCGTCTGTGTGGTTGTAAATACATCACCGAGACTGCTGAATGAATCCTTGAGTGCATCCCAGCCATTGGATCCCATCTTATAGAGGGTATCAATGATGTAATTGCCGACAACCGTCTTGTCACTTCCGGTAAAATCCACACCGGTTACCATGATCTTATTATCCGAAACAAACTTTGTCATGGTATCTGCAAAACCGGATGTATTCATGATTCCGTCTACAGCATTTGTAAAAATATCTTTTACGCTGCTGACATAAGCCGGTACATTGTAGAATACACGGTATAATGCGAACAGGATCGGCATCTGGATCAACATCTGTACGCAGCTTCCGGTAGGGGAAACGCCATACTTCTGATAGATCATCTGTGTTTCTTCCTGCATCTTCTGCATGGAAGCCTGATCCTTCTTATTCTTATACTTCTGCTGAACTGCCTGAAGCTCCGGCTGCATCTTCATCGATAACTTGGAGAACTTCTGCTGCTTATAGGTTAATGGGAATAAGCAGGCATAAATTACGATCGTTAAAATAATAATGCTAAGACCAATGTTCTGGATTCCGAATACGTTGTCCATAAAAACATACAGACCATTCATGATCCATCCTAAAAATCTGGCAATCGGTCCTAAAATCTTACCTGAGTACTGTGTTAAAATAATATCAGTCACAAAAATACCTCCTATGGAATATTCATCCATATCTCTTATGGAACCGGATCATAACCGCCCTTTGAAAACGGATTGCATCTTAAGATCCTCCAGGCTGCAAGTGCTCCGCCCTTGATTGCTCCATACTTCTCTACTGCTTCTAACCCATAGGTAGAACAGGTCGGACAATATGGACACTTCGTCGTTTTCATTGGTGAGATATACTTTCTATAAAATTTAATTATTGCAATTAAAATTTTTTTCAAAATAATTCCATCTTCTTTTCTATGATGTTGTCTGCTCTTTGTTTTCCGATATAATATGATGAAGACGTCCAAGATGTAACAGGGCACTCTCAATATCATGGTATCCTGCCCTCTTTGCTGTTACTCTTGCGATCACTACAATGTCTCTTCCATTTAAAAACATGTCTTCATGTAATCGGTAACTTTCTCTGATCAATCTGGTCAGATGATGTCTTACGACACTGTTTCCAACCTTCTTACTAACGGATATTCCTATTCTGTTTTGTTCGGTTTCATTTTTCAAAACGTACATAACCAGATATCTATTTGCATAGGATTTTCCATACTTATATACGTTTTGAAAATCTCTGTTCTTTTTTAATGATTCCATACAGGCTATTACCCTTCTATCTTATATCGCTATATAAGAAGAAAGACCACAAATGATGTGGCCTATGCTGATAACTGCTTTCTTCCTTTTAATCTTCTTGCAGCCAATACTTTTCTTCCGCCTGCTGAGCTCATTCTGCTACGAAAGCCATGAACTTTCTTTCTCTGTCTGTTTTTTGGTTGGAATGTCATCTTACCCTTATGCATAATTTCCACCTCCTCTATGCTAAAAAACATCATTTCAATTATAACAAAAAAAAGCCCCAAGTCAAGCAAATCCTGCATTTTTGGCAAATTTATCGCTTTTCCTTTTCTTAAATACAAAATATATTGCACGCTTATTTTTTCATTACTATAACTAGTATTCTGATTTTGGTTATCAACATCGCCATCTGTATGCCTACACATAAAAATAGGAAGTAATTTTTGTGCATATCCTGTGGACTGTCTGTCCGTGAAAACTTTATAATCGGTGGAATTGTAAACGTCTGATTTTTACGAGGTCCGATTTTCGCCCTAAAATCAAGGCTTTCGCGGAATCAACATTTTCAACAGGAAACTGTTTATAATTTTTTTACCCCTTGATTCCGCTTTGTGCATTTGGTGCATACATCCGGGAGCACCGATTATTTTATCCACAACGCTATCTGTATGCTATGTATAATAATAAGGAAGTTAAATTTGTGAATATCCGGTGGAAGATCCGTTTATTTGATTTGGACATTCTGTGAAATGTCGATTTTGGTCGAATCGTCCATCCCCTAAACCGCCAGATTTTATCAGCATTTGCAGTTTTCACATTTTCAACAGGTGATTTTTTTGAAGTTCAAATTTTTTTGAAATTTTTAGAATTTTTATGGAATCAGGATGAGGTGGTTCATTTTTTATCCACAATGGCTTTTGTATGATATGCCATTATATATAGAAGAGAAATTTGTGGACATTCTGTTCATGTATCATAAATAACGACAGGATAAGCTGTTTATCTCTATTTTTCACTTCCCCGATTTGACAGCATAAGCCCAGCGTTTCCTAATCGCCCCAATTTCAACATTTTCAACATTACCCTAATCCCCCCTACCTTAGCAAATTAACGATTGAATATTTAAGTTATTTAGTTTATTATAGGTATAGTAGTATTTTAGGAATAGTATATTCAGGACTTGGAGTGTAAGAATGGACGAGATTATTGAAAAATGGGATGAGATTTTACAAACGGTAAAGGAAGAACATGAACTTACGGACATTTCATTTAATACCTGGTTAAAGCCTTTAGATGTATTCGCCGTGAAGGGAGATGTTCTTTATATCTTAGTTCCGGATGAACAGATGGGGCTTAATTATATTACAAAAAAATATACCCTTCCAATAAAAGTGGCAGTTGCCGAGATCACCGGTAAGGATTATGACATTGAATTCGTACTTCCGGAACAGGCAAAATCCATTTCTGCACCAAAGCCTAAGACCGCAGCTTTTACCGAAAGTGCGGACAAGTCCAGCCTGAATCCGAATTATACCTTCGACACTTTCGTCGTTGGTAACAACAACCGGCTGGCGCATGCCGCTTCCTTAGCAGTTGCCGAATCACCGGGTGAAGTCTACAATCCGCTCTTTTTATATGGAGGTGTCGGACTTGGTAAGACCCATCTGATGCATTCGATCGCTCATTTTATCCAGTTGAACAACCAGAATCTCAAGATTCTCTATGTTTCTTCGGAGACTTTTACAAACGAACTGATTGAAGCGATCCGAAACGGTAATAATACTGCTATGACCAAGTTTCGTGAGAAATACCGGAATATCGATGTGCTTTTGATCGATGATATCCAGTTTATTATAGGAAAAGAGAGTACGCAGGAAGAATTCTTCCATACGTTTAATGAGTTATATCTTGCGAAGAAGCAGATTGTCATTTCTTCCGATAAGCCGCCAAAGGATATGGAGACTTTAGAGGAACGTATCCGATCCAGATTCGAATGTGGTCTGATCGCTGATATCGGTTCTCCGGATTATGAGACGCGAATGGCGATCCTCCGCCGGAAGGAAGAAATTGATAATTTCCATTTGGATGATGAGATCCTTAACTATATTGCTTCTAATATTAAGTCGAACATCCGAGAACTCGAGGGTGCGCTCAATAAGCTGCTTGCCTATTCGAACCTGACAGACACTGTCATTACGATGGACGTTGCCGTGAAGGAACTTCAGAATATTATTGCACCGGACAAGCCAAAAGAGATCACACCTCAGTTGATCTTAGATGTTGTGTCCGAGCATTTCCATGTTACGACAGACATGATCATTTCGAAGAGCCGCAGCAGTGAGATCGTAAGACCAAGACAGATTGCAATGTACTTATGTAAAAATATGACCGATGCTTCGCTTGAATACATTGGTTCTCTTTTAGGTGGCAGGGATCACTCTACTATTATTCATGGTATTAAGAAGATCGACGACGATTATAAGTCGGATGAGACAACAAAGAACCTGATAGATACGATCATTAAGAAGATTAATCCGAATTAGGACTTTTTTCTACACCCCAGGCTTTTTGCGGCCTCCAGAGGTTATACACAGCCTCAGGTGAATAATTTGTGAGATGGATGTGAACGAAGCTGTACAAGCTGTTTATACATCATTTTCTCCATCCGTCCTGATTTTTGACCCGGATTTTTATTCACTTTTTATCAAGGCTTCATCCGCAGATATTTTAACAGCTTATAAAGCCGTTCCGCGATGACAAATTCAGTAAAATCAATGGGTTGCAGAGTTATTCACTTATAAACAGCCTCTAAGAATAAGACTTTGAATTTCTTTTAAATTTATATTTATTTACCTCGAAAGGAGTTATGCACAACATGAAATTAATCTGTTCCAAATCAAATCTGCTCTACGGAGTTAATATTGTTTCGAAGGCAGTTCCTACCAGAACCACAATGGCTATCTTAGAATGTATCTTAATTGATGCTTCTACCAATGAGATAAAGTTAACTGCAAATGATATGGAACTTGGTATTGAAACAATTATAGAAGGAGAGATCGAAGAAAGAGGTATTATTGCCTTAGATGCCAAGATCTTTTCTGAGATTGTCCGTAAGCTTCCTGATAATGAAGTTGTAATCGAAACGGATTCGAACTTTAAGACAACGATCACTTGTGAGAAAGCGAAGTTCAATATTGTAGGTAAGTCCGGAGAAGACTTCTCTTATATTCCATATATCGAGAGAAATGAAATGATCACCATGTCACAGTTCACTTTGAAAGAAGTCATCAGACAGACGATCTTCTCGATCGCTGACAATGATAACAATAAGTTAATGACCGGTGAGCTGTTTGAGATCAATGAGAATCATCTGAAGGTTGTATCCTTAGATGGTCACCGTATCTCTATCCGTAATATCGAGTTAAAGGATAACTATGAAAATAAAAAGGTGGTTGTTCCGGGTAAGACCCTTCAGGAGATCAGCAAGATATTACCGGGATCTTCAGAGGAAGAAGTCCGTATCTATATTACTGGCAATCACATTGTGTTTGAATTCGAGAATACAACCGTTGTTTCCCGTCTGATCGAAGGAGAATATTTCAAGATCGAGCAGATGTTATCTTCGGATTATGAGACAAAGGTGAAGATCAATAAGCGTGAGCTGTTAGACTGTATTGATCGTGCGACCCTGATGGTAAAAGAGGGCGATAAGAAGCCGATCATCATGAATATCACAGATGAGAAAATGGAACTGAAGATCAATTCCTTTATTGGTTCCATGAATGAAGAAATCGATATTGCCAAGGATGGTAAGGATATACTGATCGGATTTAATCCGAAGTTCTTTATCGATGCCTTACGTGTGATTGACGAAGAAGAGATCACTCTTTACATGGTGAATCCAAAGGCACCATGTTTTATCAAGGACGAGAATGAATCATTTATCTATCTGATTCTTCCGGTTAATTTTAATACAGCAGCAAATTAGGCATTTATTTTGCCGGGAAAGAGAAAGAGCATGGAAGTCATTAAGTTAAGAGATGAATATATCAAGTTAGGACAGGCACTTAAGGCAGCCGGGATCGTAGATTCCGGTGTTATTGCCAAGTTAGTGATCCAGGACGGAGCCGTGTCTGTCAATGGTGAAGTGGAATATCAGCGGGGTAAAAAGCTTCATGCCGGTGATGTTGTAACCGTAAACGGAGAGACGATCCGCATAGAAGCGCACGATTAAGATGATTATCCGATCAATAGAGTTAAAGAATTTCCGCAATTATGAAGAGTTACAGTTACAGCTTGATCATGGAACGAATATTCTCTTTGGAGATAACGCGCAGGGCAAGACGAACATCTTAGAATCCGCATATGTCAGCGGAACGACGAAGTCACACAAGGGAAGCCGTGACAAGGAGATGATCCGTTTTGGCGAGAGTGAATCACACATCCGCACGATTGTCGAGAAGAATGGAATGGAATACCAGATCGATATGCATCTGAAGAAGAATCGTTCCAAGGGAATTGCGATAAACCGTATCCCGATCAAAAAGGCAAGCGAACTGTTTGGAATCTTAAATATCGTATTTTTCTCACCGGAGGATCTTAATATCATCAAAAACGGTCCATCGGAGCGGCGGCGGTTCTTAGATTCCGAGATCTGTCAGTTAGATAAGATCTATTTATCTGACCTCACCAAATATAACAAGATCTTAAACCAGCGCAATAAGCTGTTAAAAGATATTGCTTTTCATCCGGATCTTGAAGCGACACTTCCGGTCTGGGATATGCAGCTTGTCTCTTATGGCAGGCGGATCATAAAGCGGAGAAAGCAGTTCGTCGAAGAATTGAATGAGATTATTTTTGATATTCACAAGAAAATATCCGGTGATAGGGAAGAACTTCTTTTGAAGTATGAGCCATCGATTGACGAGGCTTTTTTCGAGGATGAGTTAAACCGGGCGAAGGATAAGGACAGAAGATATTGTCAGACTTCGGTCGGACCGCACCGGGATGATATTTCTTTTTTCATCGGGGATATTGATATCCGCAGGTTCGGTTCGCAGGGACAGCAGAGAACCTGTGCACTTTCTTTGAAGCTTGCAGAAATTGATCTGGTAAAAAGAAGCATCCATGATACACCGGTACTTCTTTTAGACGATGTATTGTCTGAACTTGACAGTAACAGGCAAAACTATTTATTAAACAGCATTCACAACATACAGACCGTGATCACCTGTACGGGATTAGACGAATTTGTCAAAAACAGATTCCAGATCGACCGTGTTTTTCAGGTGGTGAATGGGAAGGTATATGAGAAAACACAAATGTAACAGTTTTCCGGCAGAAGTAATCTGTGTGCGCACACTTGACACAGGTTATGGCATAGAACATCGTGTGCAGAAATGAGGATTAAAATGAGTACGGAATACGGAGCAGACCAGATTCAGATTTTGAAGGGACTAGAAGCAGTCCGCAAAAGACCGGGTATGTATATCGGCAGCACATCGGTGCGTGGATTGCATCATCTTGTTTATGAGATTGTAGATAATGCGGTAGATGAAGCATTAGCAGGTTATTGTACCCATATTCAGGTAACGATCAATCCGGATAATTCCATCACAGTCTTAGATGATGGCCGTGGTATTCCGGTTGGAATTAATCATCAGTCAGGAAAGACAGCCGTTGAGGTTGTATTTACCGTTCTGCATGCGGGCGGAAAGTTTGGCGGTGGCGGATACAAGGTGTCCGGCGGACTTCATGGAGTAGGTGCATCCGTTGTAAATGCACTTTCGAACTGGTTAGAGGTTCAGGTATACAAGGATGGCAAAATCTATCAGCAGAGATATGAGCGCGGCAAGGCAATGTATGATCTGAAGGTCGTTGGCAACTGTGATGTCAATAAGACCGGAACACAGGTTACATTCTCACCGGACGGATCGATCTTTGAAGAGACCGTTTATGATTTTGATACCTTAAAACAGCGTTTGAGAGAGACCGCATTTTTAACGAAAAATCTCCGGATCACACTGCGTGATACGAGAGGCGAAGAAGTCGTAGAGCGCGTATTCCATTATGAGGGTGGTATCAAGGAATTTGTTACATACCTGAATAAGAGCAAGGAGGCACTTTATCCGGAGGTCATCTACTGTGAAGGCGAAAAGGATGGTGTCTATGTTGAGGTTGCACTTCAGCATAACGATTCCTACAATGAAGCGACCTACAGCTTTGTAAATAATATCATTACGCCGGAAGGTGGTACCCATCTTGCGGGATTCCGTAATGCACTGACAAAAACATTTAACCAGTATGCGAGAGCAAACAAGATTTTGAAAGATAACGAGGCAGCACTGACCGGTGATGATATCCGTGAAGGCATGACAGCTATCATCAGTGTTAAGATCGGTGAGCCGCAGTTCGAGGGACAGACGAAGCAGAAGCTTGGAAACAGCGAGGCGCGTGGTGCGGTTGACAGTATCGTAAGTGAGCAGCTTACTTACTTCTTAGAGCAGAATCCGAGTGTCGCAAAGACCATCTGTGAAAAGTCACTGCTGGCACAGCGTGCAAGAGAGGCAGCCAGAAAAGCGCGTGATCTGACGAGAAGAAAGACTGCGTTAGAGGGAATGTCACTTCCGGGAAAACTTGCAGACTGTTCGGATAAGGATCCGAAGAACTGTGAGATCTTTATCGTCGAGGGAGATTCCGCCGGTGGTTCTGCAAAGACAGCAAGAAGCCGTGCAACACAGGCAATCCTTCCGCTGCGAGGCAAGATTTTAAATGTTGAGAAGACCAGACTGGATAAGGTCTTTGGCAATGCCGAGATCAAGGCGATGATCACAGCATTCGGAACCGGAATCCATGAGGACTTTGACATCAGCAAGCTGCGTTATCACAAGATCATTATCATGACGGATGCCGATGTGGACGGTGCGCATATCAGTACCCTGATGCTGACCTTCATCTACCGGTTTATGCCGGAGCTGATCAAGGAAGGCTATGTATATCTGGCACAGCCGCCACTTTATAAGATCGAGAAAAATAAAAATGTATGGTATGCATACAGTGATGAACAGCTGAATCAGATTCTGACAGAGATCGGCCGTGATGGAAACAATAAGATCCAGCGATACAAGGGACTTGGCGAGATGGATGCGGAACAGCTCTGGGAGACGACCATGGATCCGGAGAGACGTATCTTACGAAGAGTTGTCATCGACGAGGAAAATACATCTGAGATCGATGTGACTTTCACAACACTGATGGGTGATAAGGTAGAACCAAGACGTGAGTTTATCGAAGCAAATGCAAAATATGTTCAGAACCTGGATATTTAAAGGAGAATCAATTAGATGGATGACAAGATTTTTGATCAGATCCATGATGCGGATCTGAAAAAAACAATGGAAACATTCTATATCGACTATGCCATGAGTGTTATTGCAGCCAGAGCATTGCCGGATGTAAGAGATGGATTAAAACCGGTACAGCGAAGAGTGCTGTACTCGATGATCGAGTTAAATAACGGACCGGACAAGCCACACCGAAAATGTGCACGTATTGTCGGTGATACCATGGGTAAGTATCATCCACACGGAGACAGCTCGATCTATGGTGCATTGGTAAATATGGCACAGGACTGGTCTACCAGATATCCATTGGTTGACGGACATGGTAACTTTGGTTCTGTCGATGGTGACGGTGCTGCAGCCATGCGATATACGGAAGCAAGATTAAGTAAGATCTCCATGGAGATGCTTGCGGACATAAACAAAGATACCGTAGACTTCATGCCGAACTTCGATGAAACAGAAAAAGAGCCTGTTGTACTTCCATCGAGATATCCGAATCTTCTGGTAAACGGTACAACCGGTATTGCCGTTGGTATGGCAACCAATATCCCACCACACAATCTGCGTGAAGTGATCCAGGCAGTCGTAAAGATCATCGACAATCAGGTGGAAGAAGATCGTGGAACCGATATTGAAGAATTACTGGAGATCGTAAAGGGACCGGACTTTCCAACAGGTGCAACGATTCTTGGAACAGCAGGAATCAATGAGGCATACCGTACCGGACGAGGCAAGATCCGTGTACGTGCCGTAACGAATATCGAGCCGATGAACAATGGCAAGAACCGTATCGTTGTAACGGAGCTTCCATACATGGTCAACAAGGCAAGACTGATCGAGAAGATCGCAGAACTTGTGCGCGATAAGAAGATCGATGGAATTACGGATCTCCGCGATGAGTCTGACCGTCAGGGTATGCGTGTCTGTATCGAATTACGACGCGATGTGAATCCGAATGTCGTACTGAATCTGTTATATAAGCATACACAGTTACAGGATACTTTTGGTGTGATCATGCTTGCACTCGTGAACAATGAGCCGAAGGTCTTGAATCTCTGCGAGATGTTAAACTACTACCTGATGCATCAGGAGGATGTAGTAACCAGAAGAACAAAGTACGAATTAAACAAGGCAAGAGAACGTGCACATATCTTAGAAGGATTACTGATCGCGTTAGATAACATCGATGAAGTGATCAGCATTATCCGGAGCAGCCAGAATACACAGGAAGCAAAAGATCGTCTGATCGAGCGTTTCGGTCTTACCGATGTACAGGCACAGGCAATCGTAGATATGCGTCTGCGTGCGCTGACCGGATTAGAGCGCGAGAAGATCGAGTCCGAATATAAGGAATTAATGGCAAGAATTGCAGAATTAGAAGCAATTTTAGCAGATCATAAGAAGTTACTTGGTGTGATCAAGGAAGAGATCCTTGTAATCGCAGACAAGTATGGCGATGATAGAAGAACGTCGATCGGCTTCGATGAGTATGATATTACCATGGAGGATCTGATCCCGGTAACGAATACTGTTGTAACGATGACAAAGCTTGGATACATCAAGCGTATGAGTGTCGATAATTTCAGAAGCCAGCACCGTGGCGGTAAGGGAATCAAGGGAATGGAGACGATCGAGGATGATTACATCGAAGATCTGTTTATGACAACCTCCCACCATTACCTGATGTTCTTTACGAATATGGGAAAAGTATACCGTATGAAGTGTTACGAGATCCCGGAGGCAGGAAGAACGGCAAGAGGAACCGCAATCATCAACCTGTTACAGTTACAGCCGGGTGAGAAGATCAATGCAGTCATACCGATCAAGGAATACAACGAAGGGGAATACCTGTTTATGGCAACGAAGAACGGTATCGTGAAAAAGACACCGATCACAGAGTATTCGAATGTCCGTAAGACAGGACTTGCAGCCATCAATCTCCGGGAAGATGATGAACTGATCGAGGTAAAGAAGACCGATAACAAGAAGGATATTATCCTTGTTACGAAGTACGGACAGTGTATCCGTTTCCATGAGACAGATGTCCGCAGTACCGGACGTGTATCGATGGGTGTTATTGGTATGAATCTGACCGATGGCGACCAGGTAGTCGGCATGCAGATGAATACACAGGGCGATGCACTGATGATCGTATCCGAAAAAGGTCTTGGAAAGTGCACGTTAATGTCCGAATTCACACCGCAGAACCGTGGCGGAAAGGGCGTAAAATGCTATAAGATCACAGAAAAGACCGGAAATATTGTCGGTGTGAAGGCAGTAAATCAGGATAACGAGATTATGATGATCACAACAGAAGGTGTCATCATCCGTATCCCGGTTGCAGGAACAGCACTCTTAGGACGTGTCACCTCCGGAGTAAAACTGATCAACTTAGATGAGGGCGTTATTGTTGCAAGTATTGCAAAGGTACGTGAAGATAAGTCGATTATCAATCAGGAGCCGGAAGAGGCAGAAACAGAAGAAAATACAACAGAAGAGTAAAAAGAAAAGCAGATAGGGTAGAAGTATCCTATTTGCTTTGTGTTGCTGTATGGGAAATTCCTTTGGAATTTCCCATACAGCAAAAGCAAGCAAGCTTGCAACAATGCGCACCTCGCGGAGTGAAAGATTATGCGATGCATCCGCTCGGGCGCGGGAGTGTGCGGCAGGCGCACACTTTATTCATTTTTATTTTAGAAAATACGAAAACAGGAGAAAAATATGCCACAGACATTTTATGACGTAGTATGGATTTTTATCATATATGCATTTATCGGCTGGTGTAGTGAAGTCGCATATGCAGCATTAGAGAGGGGCATCTTTGTAAATCGTGGATTTTTGAATGGACCGTACTGTCCGATCTATGGAGTAGGTGTTCTGATCGTCGTTGTTGTGTTAACACCGCTTAAGGATAATCTGCTTTTATTGTATGCAGGTTCGTTTTTACTGACCTCTGTTCTGGAATTTATCACAGGATATGTCATGGAAAAAGCATTCCACAACAAGTGGTGGGACTATTCGGACAAGCCGTTTAATATTATGGGCTATGTCTGTCTGAAGTTCTCGATCTTATGGGGACTGGCATGTTCCTTTATCATGTTAGTGATCCATCCGATCATTTTCGGATTCATCCGCATGATCCCGCATATTTTAGGAATTGTACTGATTGTGATCATCATGGTATGTTTTGCGGTCGATCTGTTTGTAACAGTATCTACGATCATCAAGTTCAACAAGCGGTTGAAGCTGATGAATGAGATTGCCGCTAAGCTGAAGGTAGTTTCCAATGAAATCGGTGAGAATGTTTATGAAAATGTGATGAATGCATTAGAAAAGAAGGAAGAATTCAAGGATACCCATACAGAATTATTAGATGAGTTAGAAGAGAAAAAGGAAAACATCTCTAATACCCTTCAGGAAACAAAGGAAAAATTCAGCGAAGCTGCGGAAAAAGCAAAGCTTAAGAAAGAACAGGAAGAGCTGCTTAACAAGTACCGTCAGTTATATGAGAAAAAGAACTTTATATCCAGCCGTCTGATGAAGGCATTTCCGGATATGAAGTCGAAAGATCACAATGAGATCTTACAGAAGTTGAAGATAAAAAACCTTAGAAAAAGTAAGTAGCAGATATAAAGCTTACAGGTAAGGGGAGAGGTATGCTAGAAAATGACAGATAAGAAAGTAAAAATAGGAATCACACCGTCTGCAATTATCGGAATTGTATTTACATCGATCAGTGCGGTATTTATACTGATCACAGTGATCTTTTTTCTACAGAATGAAGCGACTTTGTTTTTGGTTGCGATTTCTATGTTGTTTGTTGGAATCATAACACTGATCGCAGGACTGACATTTTTTTTGCTTTATATCCGCAAGAAAAAAAGAATCCGGAAAATAGTTGAAGAAGGATACTACATTACAGCCGAGATCGGTGAGGTGAGCCGCAACTATAATGTACAGATCAATGGCCGCAATCCGTATAATATCCGTGCAGCGTATACCGATGAGACGGGATGTGTCCATATATTCCAGAGCCGGAACCTTTATTATAATCCGGAGGGGATGTTAAGAAGCCAGATGGTACGTGTATATATAAGAAGAAAAGAGTATAAGGAATATTATATGGACATCGACGCAATCTTACCACAGGTAGAATTTCACAAATAAGATCTGCGTCTGCGTATATTTGACGCAGACCCGGTATCAAACTTGTAGAGAGAAACAGGAAGCAAGTGAGAAATATAAAATATGTAGAATGAGGAATACGGAAAATGATAAGAACGATTCAGACAGATGAAATAATAAAAAATGTAAAAGAAATGTGCATTCAGGCAAACCACTATCTTTCTTCTGATATGGATGCAGCAATGAAGAATGCCGTTACAACGGAAAAGTCCGAATTAGGAAAAAAGATCTTAAACCAGTTGCAGGACAACTTAAAGATCGCAGACGAAGATATGATCCCGATCTGTCAGGATACCGGAATGGCAGTTATTTTCTTAGAAGTAGGTCAGGATGTGCACTTTGAAGGAATGGCAATCGAAGATGCAGTCAACGAGGGCGTACGTCAGGGATATACGGAAGGATACTTAAGAAAGTCCGTCGTAAAGGATCCGCTAATCCGGGAAAACACAAAGGACAATACACCGGCAGTCATTCATTATTCGATTGTACCGGGAGATCAGGTGAAGATCACTATGGCACCAAAGGGATTTGGCAGTGAAAATATGAGCCGTGTATTCATGTTAAAGCCGGCAGATGGTATCGAAGGCGTAAAAAATGCAATCTTAACAGCAGTTGCAGACGCAGGCCCGAATGCCTGTCCGCCGATGGTCATCGGTGTCGGAATCGGCGGAACCTTTGAAAAATGTGCATTGCTTGCCAAAAAGGCACTGACGCGTAGTGTGGATGAACATTCTGATATTCCATATGTCAGAGACTTAGAAACAGAGATGTTAGAAAAAATCAATCAGCTCGGCATAGGTCCGGGAGGTTTAGGCGGAACGACAACCGCACTTGCAGTGAATATCAATACATATCCGACGCATATTGCAGGACTTCCGGTTGCTGTTAATATCTGCTGTCATGTCAATCGTCATGTCGTAAGAGTGATCTAGTGTAAAATATAAGAAGAGTGATTCTGTAACATAAAATGAAAAGTATACAGAATTAAGAGAAAGGTATGATTATTAAAATGGATAAACATATTACAACACCAATTACAGAGGAAGTAACCGCTGATTTAAAAAGCGGAGACTATGTATATATAACAGGAACAATCTATGTAGCAAGGGATGCGGCACATAAGCGGATGATTGAAGCCTTAGACCGTGGGGAAGAGCTTCCGATTGAGATCAAAGATTCTACTATATATTATATGGGACCGTCACCGGCGCGTGAGGGCAGACCGATCGGATCCGCAGGCCCGACAACGGCGTCGAGAATGGACAAGTATGCACCGACCTTACTTGACTTAGGAGAAAAGGCGATGATCGGTAAGGGCAAACGTACCAGGGAAGTCATTGATGCAATGATAAGGAATCATGCAGTCTACTTTGCAGCAATCGGCGGAGCAGGTGCATTGTTATCAAAGTGTATCTTAAAGTCAGAGATCGTATGTTACGAAGATCTTGGTGCAGAAGCAATCCGTAAGTTAGAAGTAAAAGACTTTCCGGTCATCGTTGTGATCGATTCGGAAGGAAACAATCTCTATGAGACTGCAATTAAGGAATACAAGACGATTTAAAATATATACGCTGTCAAATGATCTTACATACGAAAATATAGAATTATATATCATGTAAGATCATTTTGTATGTTTATATATAGAAGAAAACGGGAATTATAGTAACCAGAACGCGCAAAAAAGAAAAAATGTAAAAAAATACAAAATATGAATTGACAAATAGATTCAGATTTAGTATCATTATCTATGCGTCACGAGCGCGTAATTGAATAATAATATTTCTATTATATTCAGGATCCGGAGAAATACTCAAGAGGCTGAAGAGGCGCCCCTGCTAAGGGTGTAGGTCGGGCAACCGGCGCGAGGGTTCAAATCCCTCTTTCTC
>CACZPJ010000104.1 GCA_902782995.1 uncultured Lachnospiraceae bacterium
TTCGAACTTCCGAAATTGCAACAAACATTCGCTGTGCACATCTCGAAAATCACAGATTTTCTCGATATACGTGCTTCGCACTATCAAAAGTGGAACAGCTCCGGCAAAAGTCCGAAAAACCTTCGGTTTTCCGGACTCGCGGGCGCGTTCTCATACACTCCAGTCAACTATATCATGCAAGCATTCATAGTTGGCTGGAATGTATGCTCACTTTTGCCTTCGCGAACATTATATCATACCGGTTCCGGCGGTACAATATTTTTTGACAGGCTTACATCCTCTTGCTATACTGCTTATAGAAAAACGAGAAGGATGTTAGTAACATGTATCATACAAGTTCCGAGAAAAAAGTCTCCATTGAAGATACCTTTTATATTGTTGGCTTAGGCTGTATCGCTGCCGCTTTTGCCCTCTTTTTCGTAGTCCGCATCAGCGGTGTTTCACCCACTGCCTGGCTGCGTCCCTGTATCTTACATACCTTAACCGGGCTTTACTGTCCTGGCTGTGGCGGCACACGCGCCTGCATCAGCTTTCTTTCCGGCGATCTGTATGCTTCCTTCCGCTATCATCCGTTTGTTCCCTATGCTGCGATCTGTTGTATCTGGTTTATGATCAGTCAGACGATTGAAAAAATATCCCGGCACCGCATCCGCATCGGGATGAAATACCGGGATATCTATCTTTGGATTTCCGTTGTATTGCTGGTCGTTCACTTTGTCGTTATCAATACGGCACTGATCATCTGGAAGGTGGATCTGTTAAGCTTCTAGGATTCCTCGTCTTCATCCTTCGCCCATCCAAACGCATACTTGACTGCCTTGTTCCAGCCCTTCATTTTCTTCTTCCGGTCCTCCTCGGACATATGTGGCTGGAATACGCGCTCCATCAACTGGTTTCGTATCACATCTTCTTTATTTTTCCAATAACCTACGGCAAGACCTGCCAGATATGCCGCTCCCTTTGCGGTCGTCTCCACACACTGCGGTCGGTTGACCGGCGCACCGGTTATATCCGCCTGAAACTGCATTAAGAAATTATTGGCACTTGCACCACCATCAACATTGAGAGAGCGCAGCCTGCATCCGGCATCTGCTTCCATCGCCGCAATGACGTCCTTGACCTGATAGCAGATGGATTCTAAGGTTGCACGGATGATATGGTTCTTCGTCGTTCCACGCGTGATGCCGACGATCGTTCCGCGCGCATACTGATCCCAGTGCGGTGCACCAAGTCCAGTAAATGCAGGGACAACATAACAGCCATGCGTATCCTCTACCTTTCCTGCCATATACTCCGAATCCTCTGCGGAATCAATCATCTTCATGCCGTCCCGCAGCCACTGGATCGCCGCTCCCGCAACAAAGATCGAGCCTTCTAATGCATAGTTCACCTTACCGTCTAAGCCCCACGCGATCGTGGTAACAAGTCCATGACTGGAAAACACCGGCTTTTCTCCGGTATTCATCAGTAAAAAGCAGCCCGTTCCATAGGTATTTTTTGCTTCCCCCGGTGAAAAACAGGTCTGTCCAAACAATGCTGCCTGCTGGTCACCTGCCGCTCCTGCGATCGGGATCGGACTTCCGAAAAAGGATGCATCCGTATAACCATACACGCAGCTTGACATCATCGGTGTCGGAAGCATGCTTCTTGGAATCCCTAACTCTCTTAGAATATCTTCATCCCAGTCCAGATCATTGATGTTAAAAAGCATCGTACGTGAAGCATTCGAATAATCCGTCACATGTACCTTGCCCTTTGTCAGCTTCCAGATCAGCCAGGTCTCTACCGTTCCAAACAAAAGCTTTCCTTCGTCTGCAAGCGCACGCGCACCCTCTACATGATCTAAGATCCACTTGATCTTGGTAGCAGAGAAATAGGCATCGATCATCAGTCCGGTCTTTTTCCGGTAAAGCTCCTCTAAGCCCTTCTTTTTCAATGCATCAGCGGTATCCGAAGTTCTTCTGCACTGCCAGACGATCGCATGATAGACCGGTTCCCCGGTCTCTTTATTCCAGACGATCGCTGTCTCACGCTGATTGGTAATTCCGATCGCTGCAATATCCTCCGCAGAAGCTCCGATCTTTGACATCGCTTCTACCGCAACCCCAAGCTGGGTTGACCAGATCTCGTTTGCATCATGCTCCACCCAGCCGGGATTCGGAAAGATCTGGCGGAACTCCTTTTGTGCCATGCTGCAGATCTCTCCCGACTGGTTAAAGAGGATACAACGGTTACTGGTCGTTCCCGCATCCAATGCCATAATATATTTTGCCATAGTTTTCCATCCGTATCCTGTAGATTCTATTCCGAAAGCAGATAATCGATCAGCTTATGTCCCTCCGCAATGAAGTTGTCGGTTGCTGCTGCCTCTGCCTCATTGTAATGCCAGTCATGTGACTGCTCTTTTGTGCTGTCATATAACAGGTATGGTACGCTGTCTCCGGTATGTGTACGCAGGCTGACCGGTGTCGGATGATCCGGCAGGACTAAAAGTCTGAAGTCCTCTCTGGCAGCTTCTAAGCCTTCTACGATCGGGCGGATGATCCGGCTGTCAAGATTCTCGATCGCTTCGATCTTGCGCTCCTTGCTTCCCTGATGTCCCATTTCGTCCGGTCCTTCGAGATGTACATAGACAAAGTCATAGCCATCCTTCGTCAGAACATCGACTGCTGCCTGTGCCTTGCCTTCATAGTTCGTATGTAATCCGCCGTTTGCTCCGTCTACGGTAATAACCTTCATGGATGCACCGACTGCAATTCCCTTTAACAGGTCTACCGCAGAGATCATTGCACCCTTTTTCTTTGTCTTCTCTTCAAAGGATGACAGTGCCGGTCTTGTTCCTGCGCCCCAGAACCAGCAGGAGTTTGCCGGGTTTAATCCCTGCTTTTTCCGTTCAATATTGATCGGATGATCCTTTAAGATGTCATAACTCTTTTTCATCATTTCACGAAGGATGGCATCCTGTGGAAGATTTGGTCCGATCTTCTGTCCGAGTACATCATGTGGCGGTACAAGATCTACCACTTCACCCTTATCCCAGATCAGCAGATGACGGTAGCTGGTTCCGACATAGAACTTATAGGTATCTGTCTCAAGTTCTTTTCTGACTGCCTCTAATAAAACAGCCGCATCCTCGGTAGAGATCTCACTTGAGCTGTGGTCGATGATCGTGCGCTCCTCATATGGGCAGTCTTCTTCTGAAAGTGTCACGATATTGCAGCGGAGTGCGATGTCCGTATCCTTCATCGGAACACCGATGCTTAATGCCTCAAGCGGTGAACGTCCGGAATAATATTTTCTTGGATTGTAACCAAGCACGGAAAGATTGGCGGTATCACTTCCCGGATTCATGCCGTCCGGGATCGTATGTACCATTCCGATCTCACTCTTTGCTGCTAAGGTATCCATCATTGGCGTCCTGGCATACTCTAACGGTGTCTTATCTCCAAGCTCTGCGATTGGCTTATCTGCCATTCCATCTCCTAATACAACTACATATTTCATTTCTATCTGTTCCTCCTATGAAAGAATAGCATGCTACTCTGCCTTGAAAGGCAGAATGCATGCCAGTTATGATTCTTATTATTTTACACGGATCATCTGAAGCACATTGCCTAAAGCAACTGCCTTGATCTCGTAATCTGCTTCTGTCATCGGCTCGGTTACGAATCCGATCTCACCGGAAACTCCCTCTGCCTTTACAAAGGTAACATCCCCGAAGTTCTCCTTAACGGCTGCTTCACTTGCTGTGGTGCGGACAAAGAAACGGTTAACGGACTGCTTGTAATCAACAAGCTCCATCTTCTTAGAGCTCCACTCAACAAAGATATTCTGGTCTAAGTTCTTTGCGATCTCTACCATATCTGCTACGACTGCACTTGCGGTTGGAAGCTTTCCTGCTCCACTTCCGTAAAACATTGCATCGCCTAATACGTTTCCATGTACAAATACTGCGTTGAATACATCATTGACCGGGAATAACGGATGCTCTGCCGGAAGCATATGTGGTGCTACCATTGCACAATAGCTGTCACCGACTTTGCGGCTGGTTGCAAGCAGCTTAATTGCTTTTCCCATTGCCTTTGCATACTTGATATCGGTTGCGGAGATCCTTGTGATTCCTTCGCAGTGGATCTCATTAAAATCTACCTGTCTTCCGCAGATCAGTGAAGTAAGGATAGCGATCTTACGGCAGGCATCATGTCCTTCGATGTCCGCAGTCGGGTCTTTCTCTGCATAACCTTTTGCCTGTGCATCCTTTAACACATCATCAAACTCTAAGCCTTCCTGGCTCATCTTTGTCATCATGTAGTTTGTTGTTCCGTTTAAGATACCTGTGATCTCTTCGATCTCATCGGCTGTCAGACATTCATTCAGGGAACGGATGATCGGAATACCGCCGCCAACACTTGCCTCGAACATGAAGTTCACATTCTTCTCTCTTGCGATCGCAAGCAGCTCTGCACCCTTGTCTGCAACCAGTGCCTTATTGGATGTTGTAACATGCTTTCCTGCCTCTAACATTGCCTTTACAAATGTAAATGCAGGCTCTACACCACCCATGGTCTCTACCACGATAGAAACCTCCGGATCTTCTGCGATCGTCTTGTAATCATGTACGATCTTATCCTGGATCGGGTCACCCGGGAACTCTCTTAAGTCTAATACATATTTTACCTCTATTGTATCACCGCAACGCTTCGCAATGCTGTCACGGTTTGTCTCTAATACCTCTACTACTCCGGAACCGATCGTTCCATATCCCATTACTGCTGCCTTAATCATGTTTTAGAAACTCCTTTCAACTCTAATCCTCTGCTGTCTGTACTTTCTGATTCTTATTCTCTGGAAAGTATTTTTACATAATGTATCCCCTCTGTCTCCTCAATCGCATCTACCATGATGGCAGGATCTCCTGTCTCCGGAAGAATGTCGATACTGAGTGTCAGTGAAGCAATCCCGTTTACCGGAATGGACTGATGGATCGTAAGAATATTCGCATGATACTTTGCGACAATATTCAGTACCACGGACAAAAGTCCCGGTTCATCATCTAACTGTATGACCATCGTAATTGTCTTGCCTTTTACATTATCATGGAAAGGAAAAATGTCATCCTTATACTTGTAAAAGGAACTTCTGCTGATATCCACCTTTTCGGTAGCTTCCTGAACCGACAGTGCACGACCGGAGTCTAACAGCCGCTTTGCCTCTATGACCTTTAAAAGGACTTCCGGGACTGCTTTCTCCTTCAGCACATAATACTTGGTATTCTCTGCCATAGTCTCCTCATTTCTGTGCACCTTCTGCACATAACGATCTGCATTCAGTGTATGTCACACAAATACAACTGTGCTCATGGCAAAGATAATAACACACATTGCGTAGTGACGCAACCCCTTTTTACCGGATTATGGGATCTTAAGAATCTTCAACAGATTAAAAAAGAAAAATATACAAATATGTTCCGCAGATAAAAGTTTGCTTCACATTATTTGTATATTTTTCCTCCTCAGATCTTCTCAATGAAAAAATGTCCAAAATACGTTCCACATAGTTTGTACATTTTGCCATCTATATTTTATAACACCCTGATTTTTAGAAGTATGACGCCTACAGCTTCCTGCCTCCGCCGCCGTAGCTGCGTCCGCCTGCTCCGGTATGTACGGTTGACTGGCTGCCTCCGCCGCTTGATGGCGGATTCTCCGGGATATGGTGGTGGGTTACGATTTCATTGACAAAGTGATCTTCCTTTTTCGTCAGGGAAAGCTTTCCATTTGCATGATAATCGTACTTATAGGTTCCCCATTTCAGACGGTACTTTCCTACTACTACCGAAAATGTGATTCCACCTGCCACACAGGCAAGTACGACTGCGATCAGTACCTCATACCATTCTAGCTTTTTTGGCTCCTGATACTTTGAAACCTCTCCCGTGTCGGAATCATAGTTGTACTGATCTGACGGGATTCCATCGGAATAATAATCGTATGTAGCATCTAACATGGCTTCAAAACAGCCTGCATAATCCTCATCGGCTGCGTATTCATAGCCGTCATCTAATACGTTATCGATCCGTTCATCGGTCATATAGCGTGTCACAATGCCGGTCGTAGATACATACATCTCCCCATTATCAAGATCAATGATATAGGAGATTCCATCGTCCCTGGAGAGATGATCGTCTAAGAATGCCTCGTTATAGGATTGTGTTGTCTCTCCCCCGGCATCATCCGTCGTTACAACAAAGACCTCCCAGCCGGACTCTTTTTCCATCTTATCCACAAGCTGACCAATGCTGTCTATCTCAGAGTCGGATAACAGCAGGGCATTGTCGTACACATGGCTTGTTCCCTCCGCCATACAAGGGATGGCAAATAAAAATGTCAGTAAACATGCGGTAAGCACAGCCGCTTTTTGTCTTATCTTTCTTGTCATAGCAGAAATCCTCCAATCAACGCAAGTACAAGCACAACTGCGCTCACAATACCACTCAGTAACCCAAGCTTCTTATAATCAATCGGGAGTTCTCCACAGACCTTTCCGGTCTGACCGTTCATCGAATAGTAAAAGATCTTTCCATTTTTCGCACGATAGGTAACCGTCCATACCGGAAGCAGTACATAATTCCAGAGATCCTGCTTCGTATGGAAATGACTGTTTTTAACCGTTACACTACCATATCCGTCTACGCTTTCCCGCATCAGGTTCTTTGCATATCCCTGCATCTCCTGTTCTGCCTGTGCCTTATACTTTTCCTTTTCAATGTCACGTTTCTCTGCCTGAAATCCGGACAGATAACCGATCGTGAAGTCTTTCATCTTATCAAACTGATACGGCAGTACACCCTCTATCAGTGTCTTATTTGCCTTCTGTAAGGCATCCATTGCCAGATGATTCAGATCTACGGTTCCTTCCCGCTCAATGCTGTAGATCTTCGTCTCGGTATATTCTTCCTCTCCGGATACCCAGACACGCGTCTTTTTCGCCTCTGCCTCTAAGTTTCCCTCCAGCGAAACATCATAGAGCCAGTATGGGAAATAGACACCTGTCATCTTCTCGATCTGCTTCTTCTGGAAAAAGAAGCGTGGAATAAACTTCTTTTTGCCGACATAATCTAAAAACTTCTTCTCTGCCTCCTTGCGGTCGATCTCGAAAGGAATGATCTTATCCGGCAAAAATTCACCGGATACCCTTCCGCCTAAGACAACCGGATTATGACAATAATAACAGAAGGTTGCCGCTGTTGTCTCATCGGTTACGATCTGTGCACCGCAGCTTGGACAGGTATAGATCACTGCTTCCTGCTCCTGACCGGATGCTTCTTGCCCGCTTTCTGCGTCAGATGCATTTGACGCATCCTGCCCTCCGGCATTCTCCTGTCCATCCTCACTTTGCTTTGCTTCGCTTTGTTCCGGTGCAGTTGCCGGCTGCATTGCATCAAGCTCCTCCTGTGAAAACAGGGAAAAGCAGTATTCACATTTATACTTTCCACTGGATGGGTCAAAGATCAGTTCTCCATCACAGTTTGGACATTTCAGACTAATGACTGCCACCTTTTCTACCTCCACCTATTCTGTATGATTATCCACGGCACCTTCTGTTATGGGCGCGCTTTTCCACAATTACCGCAGAATTTTCCGCTGTTTGTGGTTCCGCATTCACATGTCCACTCCTTTGCAGGTGCAGGCTTTCCACATTCACTACAGAACTTTCCGGTGTTTACAGTTCCACATTCACATGTCCAGCTCTCTGCCGGTGCAGGCTTTGCCTTTCCACATTCGCTGCAGAACTTTCCGGTATTCACTGCGCCGCATTCACACGTCCAGCCATCTGCCGCCGGTGTAACTGCCTGTGCACTCTGAGCGTTCTGTGCTGTCTGTGCATTCTGCTGCATCTGCATCTGTGCAAGATTGACCTGGGATGCATTTCCCATCATCGCACCGGATGCCTGCATGCCAACACCCATGCCCATAAAGCCTGCCATGCTGCCATTGGCATTCGAACCTGCTGCTTCAAGTCCTCTTGCCATTGCACCCTGTACATAACCCTCACGTACGGTCGGATCACCTAACATTGCGCCCTGATTCCGCATATTGATGAGCTTCGTGGACTCTTCATCATAAGAGATGCTTGCAATACCGACTGCCTGCACCTCCATACCACGCATCTGGTTCCAGTCCTCGTCTAAGGTCTGTGCCATGTACTTCGAAAGCTCTCTTCCCTTTGACGGTACATAGGAGATACGGATTCCGTCTGCGGATAACTGGTTGATCGAGGTCTGTAATGCCTCTAAGAACTCTGACAAATACTGTTCATTGATGTCCGTAATCTCTACGCGGTCTTTGTTTCTCGGAATCGCTTCTGCATAAAAACGTACCGGATCTACGATCTTAATCGAATAGGTTCCATGTGCACGTAAAAACAGCTCTGCATTGTAGAAGTTATCAAAGTAATTGATCGGGTTACGTGTACCAAACTTGATTCCCTTGATCTCCTGTAAGTTAATATAGAATACCTTCTGTGCGGTCGGTGTCTGTCCGCCGAACTTGATACGGGAGAAGGATTCCTTTAAGGTATCCTTTAACTGTCCGTTAAACATGGATGGAAGGGAAGAATTATCTACCTTGTAGTAACCCGGTTCTGCGGTATAATCAACGATCTTGCCACCATCGACTAACATCATAAACTGATTGTCATATACATGGATCACCGAACCATTCGATACGGTATCCGGTGTACCCTTGGTATTCTGCCCCCGGCGGATCAATACACCGCTTGTAAATACGGTCTGATCCCCCATATCGTCCGGTTCATAAACCTCTAACCACTGATCTGCCAATGATCCCTTGACTGCCTCTGCTACTGCTCTGATTAATCCCATAACTTACCTCCTGTTTGTTTGCTTTTCTTCGTTACACATTGTTATCTGCATCAGACATGCTGATAATCTACTTCATAAAAATGATGGAACTTCCACACCTGCGTATTGACCGGCACAACACTGCTGCCGCAGTATTCACAGAACTTTACCCCAAGCCTTGTGACCGGTGCTCCGCAATTCGGGCAGGTCACGCCCATGGACTTATCCATATTTGCAAGTCCTGCATCCTGTATGTACATCAGCTCGGTATTGTACTTGGTCTGCTGCGGAAATGCCTTTTCGCCTTCGATGATCTTTCCGTCCTGTTCCTTATAATGTACATGCTCGACTGCGCTTTGTAAGGTGATGATGCATCTGCCCTGCTTCTTTTCATATTTCGCAATCTCTGTCTGATGGATCCGGACTGCCTGATAGACCTCACGGATATGCTCGGTCTGATTCTCCATGATCCGGTTTTCAATCTCGTTTTCTAAATCCTCGCTTCCTTCCTGTAAGCGCGAAAGATCCGATACGGTAATGGCTGCAAATGCCGATTCTAAGAGATTCTCCGCCTTGTTGCGGAACTCTACCCAGTTAAACTCCGGGAAGTCCTTTTGTATCTGCGGTTCTAAGATCCTCGTCATGCCCGATACGGTCTTAGGTGTTTTTGCAAGCTCCTGCTGCTGCATTTTTACACCCTCAACGAGTGATCTTGTACCAAAAAGGTTATTCGCCACTTCTTCTGTTTTCTTCTTGATCATTGCAACCAGAACGAGAAGGACGATCGCAAGCCCAACCAGAATCAGTGGTATAATGATCCAGCTTTTCATAATGGTTTACTCCTCTCCCATATTCTTCGGGCATCCTAAGGAACACCATTTCAGATATGCGTTGATGAAAAGATCGATGCTTCCATCCATTACACTGTCTACATTTCCGGTTTCCGCTCCTGTCCTGTGATCCTTCACCATCGTATATGGCTGCATGACATAAGAACGGATCTGGTTACCCCAGCCGATCTCTGAGACTTCTCCACGGATGCCTGCCGCCTTGTTGGCATTCTCCTGCTGCTTCAATAAGAACAGCTTTGCCTTTAACATCTGCATTGCCTTATCCTTATTCATATGCTGGGAACGCTCATTCTGACAGGTTACCACGATTCCGGTCGGATAGTGTGTGATACGGATCGCAGAGGAGGTCTTGTTGATATGCTGTCCACCTGCTCCACTTGAACGATAGGTGTCGATACGGATATCCTCATCCTTTACCTCAATGTCAATATCCTCTTCAATATCCGGCATTACATCACAGGAAACGAATGAGGTCTGTCTTTTTCCTGCTGCATTAAACGGTGAAATACGAACCAGACGATGTACCCCATGTTCGGACTTTAAGTAACCATATGCATTCTCACCGTTTACCTGGAAAGTGATCGACTTGATCCCTGCTTCATCCCCGTCTAAGGAGTCTAAGACTTCCACAGAGAATCCCTTATCTGCCGCCCATCTCGTATACATCCGGTACAGCATCGATGCCCAGTCACAGGACTCCGTTCCACCCGCTCCGGCATGCAGGGAAACGATTGCATTGTCTCCATCATATTCACCGGACAGTAGTGTCTTGATACGGATCTTCTCATATGCCGCATCATACTCTGCTACTTCCTGTTCAACTTCTGCAACAATCTCCGGATCATTTTCCTCGTCTCCCATCTCGATCAGGGTTGCGATGTCCTCTAACTTCTGCTCTAAGTTCCGGCAGGTCTCTACATCATCCTTATAACCCTTTAACTCCTTCATCTTGCGCTGGGAAACCTCCGGGTCATCCCAGAAGTCCGGTGCTTCCATCTCACGCTCGATCTCTTCGATCTTACGTGTCTTATTTTCCAGATCCAGTGCTCCCTTCACTTCAAGAAGCGGCTCTTTGTAAGTTCCTAACTTCAGTCGATACTGGTCTAACTCTATCACTCTTTTTACCTGCTTTCTAATTATTCTGTCTGCTCTGTCACGATCTGCGTGCTGTCTGCCGCAGCCTTTTTGTCATCTTCCTGTGCCCGCTTAAACATCCCGATCAATACAACAATGGTAACTGCTAAGAGTGCAAATGCCACTACATACCTTTTTATCAGTTCCTGTTTTTCTGCCTTTGTCATTTTATGTTCCATTTCAATCTCCATTCCTGCGCTGCCTTTTGCACAAATCCTGCGTGTCTTCCTACCGGCTGGCAGATGAACCGCCATGCCCTCTCTTCTTATATTGCTTTATGATACAAAATACGATCAACAGTGCCACTGCCGCTCCCACGGAATCGATTCCGACATCCGTAAGATTCCCTGACCGCCCCGGCACAAAACGCTGGTGGAATTCATCGGCTGCCGCATAAAGTGATGCACCTGCCTGTGCAAAAAGATAATAACTTCTGCGATGCATATGCCCTAAAAACTGATGCATGCAATTTAAGATCAAAAGCGCAAGGATCGCATATTCCGTCATATGTGCCGCCTTGCGTACCGGATAGGTGATCGCCTCTGCATAAGCTTCCTTCTGTGCATTCGTAAATCCCCGCGAAAACCAGTCATCTACCGCATTGATCATCCGGTAACAGACGGTATCGGATATCTTCGTCGACTCTGCTGCCGGCTGATCGGAATAATGAAAGATCATACACATCCAGCCAATAACCGCCAGCACAGAAACTACTTTTTTCCAGTTCTTCATACTACCTCTATTTTACCGTGATCGTCTTTGTCTTAGAATAGCTTCCGTATACTTTTTTGCCACTGACACCCTTTGTGATCGCACGGATTCTTACCTTACACTTTACACCCTTTGGCACATTGATCTTTTTGCTCTGCATGCTCTTTGTGCCGGCTGTGGCAATCCGTTTTAACTTATAGCTTGTCTTCTTATAGGTATAGGTCACTTCGATCTGATAATGATTCGCTCCTGCAATCTTCTTCCAGTATGGAGTCAGTGACTTGGATGCTGTTGTGATATGATCGATCGTCACCCTGCCCGGAACTGTTTTTACCGATACAACCGCAGAATTACCGCTTTTTGCAATTTTTAAAATATTCGTATAGGCCTGTACCTTAAAATAATAGGTCTTGCCCGGGATAAGTCCGCTGACATTCATATTCGTAACAGCTCCACCCTTAATAGTCTTTACCTTCTGATAAGAACCGCGCTTGCTTGTCGCATACCACACGATATAACCACTGGCATTGTTTACCTTGCTCCAGGTAAGCCGTACGGTATTATAACTTTTTACCTGAGCAGGCTTTAACGCCGGCTTTCCAACCTGTCCCGTATAAGAGGTTGTCCATACCGGATGACTGCTGTTAAATTCACTGACATCCGAAGATCTCCAGTAACGGTAAGTCTTATAGATATCCAGATTTTTGCTATGTCCGATAAAATCGCTGTTGCTCTTTAAAAAATAGGTGTAAATCGTACCACTTTTCTGGCTGTCCCAGGTCGTATCGATATTGTACCATTTATTACCGAACTTTACGAGATTCCACAGATGATTATCACCTGCATATCCGGGCACACAGCATACCTTGATACCTGCCTGCTTACAAAGTGCATAAAAGGCAGTTGCATATCCCTGGCATACCGCACTTTTCCCGATCAGGGCATCATATGCAGAATATCTGGAGTAGGTATAATCATAGGTTGTATTGCTGCACAGGTAGTCGTGGATCTTTTTAATCTTCTGCATATCCGAACACTTCGAAAGCTTTAAGGAAGAAATGACACTCGAAAGCTTTGCCTTTACCTGCTTTTCCTGTGCAGCTGTCGTACGATAAGACACCTGGATGATAATCTGAGCCTGCGTCGGGGTATAAGCATACCGCCAGGACATACCCATCATATGATAATACAGATAATCACCTTCCTGTGCCTTGTCTGTAATCTCACAAGCCTTCTTCATCATATCATGGATGAGTGTTGTAACCTTTTCCCTTGTCAGACCATTCCCATTATATGTCATCTGAAATAATGTATTCCTTGCGACCATCTGCTTACGCATATACTTTGCAGCCGAGGAAACCGAAGAATATGTATTGACACCGGTGGCTTCCACTCCGTCTGTAATCTGTGAAACCTCTTTTTTCACCTGTGCCTTCTCTGCCGGTGTCAGATCCGGATTCGTCCAGCTTCCGGATACCACCTGCTTCTTATCCTGATCCGTGAAAAACTCTGAGCCGGATGTATCCGCTGCCGCTGTCATCACCGGTTCACTGACGGTTGCTGCATAAACGTTCTGTGCCCCGGACATACTTACCGACTGCACCAAAAGAGTAACTGCTAAAGCTACTGATGCTATCCCTGCTTTTCTCATATTCGTTCTCCTCCTCTTTTTCTTTCCCTGTTACTTCCTATCGGTAAACCTGTTAAGGTCTATTTTATCTCAGACTGCAATACCCCGATCGCTTTTAATACCTGATTATCCTTCATCTGATCATAAGTATCTGCATCGGTGTCACCGGTGTATTCATATTCCAGTGTTACATCCGGCTCGATGCCCTGGCCATGAATGTATTCTCCGGATGGTGTATAGTATTTCGCTACCGTAAGCTTATACGCGCTTCCATCGGCAAGCTGTTTGATATTCTGCACGATTCCCTTTCCAAAGGTCTTTGTTCCGATCAGTGTACCATAATCAAAGTCACGGATCGCTCCGGCAAATATCTCGGATGCACTTGCAGAATTACCGTTCACTAAGACTGCAAGCGGCAGATCTAAGTAATGCTCTGCATCTGAGGTCAGATCCTGTCTGTTACCATACTTATCTTCCGTATAGACCACGGTTCCTTCCGGCAGGATCTCGTCTAACATCTCCTGACAGGAGGTTAACAGTCCACCACCGTTATCGCGCAGATCTATGATCATCGCCTTCATTCCCTGAGCCTGTAAGTCAGTCACGGCTGTCTTGAACTGCTCTGCGGTATTTTCCGCAAACTCGGATACCTGGATATAGCCGATCGTATCCTCTAACAGCTTAGAACTTACGGTTGGGATGTCTACCTTGCCACGTTTTACATCAATCTCCTGATAATCATTTTCTCCTTCCCGGTAGATCTTAAGATGCACGGTTGTTCCTTCTTCTCCACGGATCTTCGTTACAAGATCTGACAGTTCCATGCTGGTTGCTGTAATATCTCCGACCTGAACGATCATATCTCCTGCCTTTAAGCCTGCCTTTTTCGCCGGTGAATCCTCATAGACCTTCGTGATCGTCACACGCATGGTATCCTTATCCTGACTGAGTACCGCACCGATGCCGTAATAATTCGCATTGGTGGAGATCATCATATCATCGTATTCTTCTTCTGTATAATAGACGCTGTAAGGATCTTCGAGTCCCTCGAACAGCCCCTTGTATAATCCGGTTGCAAGCTTATCGGTATCTATATCTTCATAATAGTACAGATCGATCTGTCCGATCAGCTTATCTAACTTTTTCTCCACTTCCTTTGTCAGGACATGATTCGTCTGCTGTCCGATACGGATATCTAAGACCCCGGTACCGGCTAATGCAGCAACCGTTACGGTTACTACTGCAAGACAGCCTGCGATTCCTGCCGCTAATCCTTTTTTAAAGCTTCCTTTTTTCTTTGCAGCTACCAGCATCTGTACGCCCTGTGATCCTGCTTCTTCCACATACTGTGTATCCTGCTGTTTTTCTTCTGCTTCCATTCTATTTTCTTCCATTGACATTCCTCTTTACTACTTTTCTGTCTATTGCCTACTGTCTCAGATAATTCCACGGACTGACATAGCTTCCATTTTCTGTTACACCAAAATGCAGGTGTGCGCCGGTTGAGATTCCGGTACTTCCGACCTGGGCGATCGTCTGTCCCTTCGTAACCTGCATGCCGGCAGAAACCAACAATGCGGAGCAGTGACAGTACACCGTGTATATACCACTTCCGTGGCTGATCATGATATAATTCCCCATTGCATTTCCATAGCCTGCGAAACTGACCGTTCCGTCCGCAGCAGCCACGATTGCTGAGCCGTATGCCGCACCGATGTCAATACCCTTATGGTTACTCGAGGCACCTGCGGTCGGCGATAAACGTGTTCCATAATCACTTGTCACACGTGTACTGCTCGGACATGGCCATGCAAAGACTCCACCATTATATATATCGTCCGGAATCTCCGGTTCTTCACATCCTCCATCATCCGGATCCTCTGCTTCTGACGGTTCGGACGGCTGTTCTGTGTCATCCTGACCGGCTTCTTCTTCCTGCCTTCTGCGTTCTTCTTCCTGACGCGCGGCTTCCCTCTGCCGTTCCAGTTCCGCCCGTTCTTCCTGCTTTCTGCGTTCCTCTGCCTGGATCTGTGCAATAATATCTTCCTGCGCCTGTATCTCTGCTGCCACTTCATCTGCACTGCTCTGTGCTGTGGTAAGTTCTCCGGATACCTTGGTCAGTTCCTGCTCCTTTGCCGCTAAAAGTGACTTTACCGTATCCTGTTCCTGCTGCACCTGTGCTTTCATCTGACGCAGATCCTCATAATCCTGCTCTAACGTACCCTTGGTATCTGCTACCATCTGCTGTGTGTCCTGATATTTTTTTAACATATCACGGTCATAGCTCATGATCTCACGGATATACTCTGCCTGATTGATAAACTCTGCCAGATTTCCTGCGGAAAACAACGATTCAAGCAGCGACATATTATTGCTGTTTTCATACATATAACGTATGCGCTTTTTCATTTGTTCATACTGGCTTTTCTCATCCTGTGTTGCTTCCTGCAGCTGCTCTTTTGTCGTCTCGATCTGTGTATTCTTCTGTTCTAACTGTGTCTCTAAATTCTGAATCCGCCCGGATATATCGGTCAGCTTCTGATCAAGCTGGGTAACCTTTGTCTGGATATCATCCTTTGAATCCTTCAATCCATCGATCAGATTCTGTGCCTCTTTCAGTTCCTGCTCTAATGCCGCCTTTTCCTGTTCGGCTTCTCCTAAGGAAGATGCCGATGCAAAAAGTGTCGGGGTTACCGCAAGAATTACCGCAGATAAAATTGCAATGCATGATCTACCCTTTTTCATATAAATCCTCTTTTCCAACTCCCCATATATAAAGTGTGCGCCTGCCGCACTCTCCCGCGCGCGAGCGGATGCATCACATCATCTTCCTCTCCGCGAGCTGCACATTCTGCCCGATAGGGCTTTTGCTCTATAGGGGACACAACTTTCATGCTTTAACGTAACATGGTATTTCCTATAGAGCAAGAAAGAGCCGCAATGCGGCTCTTTCTATACTCCCTGAAATTCTCTCCGCTTAAACCTTCAGGTGTTTACGGATTGTCAGACGGCTTCCGAGGAAACCAATTCCGACACCAAGTACCAGTGCTACCGGGACAAGTGTATGGAATACCTGTCCAACCGGCAGGAAATTCACCATGCTGCTTAAAAAGCTGAACTTGTCTGCAACATAGACTACGACCTTGCTGTAAAGGAAGTATAAGAGCAGCAACGGGATCGCTGAGCCTAATAAGCCAATCGTGATACCTTCTACAATAAAAGGTGCACGTACGAAGTAATCAGTTGCTCCGATCAGTTTCATGATCGCGATTTCTTCTTTTCGTACCGATATTCCGACCGTAACGGTATTGCTGATCAAAAAGACTGCAACGCCTAACAGGATCAGGATGATTCCCACGGATATATAACCGATCAGGCTGTTAAAATCAGACAGTGTATTCGCAACCACCTCAGACTCATGTACCTCTCTGACACCATCCATCGACTTCAGATATGTAACCAGCGCATCCTGTAAGGAAACATCACTCAGGTAAATGGAAAAGCTTGCGGAATTCGCCAACGGATTATCATCTGCAAATCCTGCTGCGGCATCCTCAGATCCTTCAAAATAGATGTTCTTATAATCCTCCCATGCCTGTTCTGCGGATATGTATTCACACTTTGCGACCTCCGGCCGTTTTTCGATCTTCTGCTTCATCTCATCGATCTGATCCTGTGTGACTCCTTCATCAAAGAATACCGATACCGCCACGCCTTCCTCTGCGGTTTTTACCATTGCCCGGAAGTTCGATACAATCGAAAAAAACAATCCGAATAAAAAGATACAGGCGGACATCGTTGCAATCGATGCAAGTGAAAACATCTTATTGCGCCAGATATTTTTCAGTCCCTGTTTTACAGAGTAAAAAAATGTACTTATTCTCATGATCATTCACCCGGCTTGTCATCACTTACAATGACACCTTTCTTCATTGTGATAACACGCTTTTTCATCGCTTTGACGATTTCCATATTGTGGGTTACGACAACTACCGTCGTTCCACGCTGGTTGATCTCATCTAAAAGCTTCATGATCTCCCATGCATTGTGGTTATCCAGATTACCGGTCGGCTCGTCTGCAAGCAGGATCTTCGGCTGATTGACCAGCGCCCTTGCAATCGCAACCCTCTGCTGTTCTCCACCGGAAAGCTGCTTCGGAAATGACTTATACTTCGCCGCAAGCCCTACCATAGATAAGATCATCGGAACACTGCTTCGGATCTTACGCGTCGAGGTTCCGATGACACGCTGTGCAAATGCAACGTTTTCATAAACATTCCGATCCTTCAAAAGACGGAAGTCCTGAAAAACCACACCTACATTTCTGCGGTATCTCGGGATCTGCTTTCTGCGGATCGCGCCAAGGTTCTTACCGTTGATCGTGATCGTTCCCTCAGTTGGTTCGAGTTCCTTTAACAATAACTTAATCAGGGTTGACTTGCCGGAACCACTGTTGCCGACAACAAATACAAATTCTCCTTCTTCAATATGAATACTGACATCGTTCAATGCCGGCACTCCTGCTGAATATGATTTGCTTACATGTTCAAGCTTAATCATGATATGCCTCATTTCTATTCTTCTAGTAATCAAGTGTCTCCATATACTTCATGTACTTAACAACCATAAGCGCGATCTTAAAGGTGATCGCATCCTCGAATACACGAAGATCTAAGCCGGTACTCTTTTGTAACTTATCTAACCGGTACACCAGGGTATTTCTGTGGATATATAACTGTCTGGATGTCTCAGACACATTCAGGCTGTTCTCAAAAAACTTATTGATCGTAGTCAGTGTCTCCTCGTCAAAATCATCCGGTGACTTGCCATCGAAAATCTCCTTGATAAACATCTTGCAAAGCGGGATCGGGAGCTGATAGATCAGACGTCCGATTCCTAAGGTGGAATATGCGATGATATTCTTCTCTTCAAAGAAGATCTTGCCGACATCAAGTGCCATACGTGCTTCCTTATAGGAACGTGATACTTCCTTGATCTCGCCGACAACCGTACCGTATGCGATGGTAACATTGCTTGTACCATCTGCCTTAAAGAGATTTAAGATCACTTCCGCGGTCTTATCAAGATCCTCATAGGACTCATTCTCTGCAAGCTCTTTGACCACAATAATATTCTTCTCATCTACTGCCGTTACAAAGTCCTTCGACTTTCCGCCAAATACGCTGCGGACTTTCTCTAATTCATTGCCGTCCTTTTCCCGGTTCGTCTCGACAATAAAGACAACTCTCCGCACTTCTGTCTCGATATGTAACTTCTTCGCACGGTTATAGATATCTACCAATAAGAGATTGTCTAATAACAGATTCTTGATAAAGTTATCCTTATCAAAACGTTCCTTGTAGGCAACTAACAGATTCTGGATCTGGAAACCTGCAATCTTGCCGACCATATACACATCATCACTGTCACCATTTGCCAAAAGCACATACTCTAACTGATGATCATCGAACACTTTAAAGAACTGACATCCCTGTATCACCTGGCTGTCCGCTGGTGACTCAATAAATGCCATTGCAGGATTGATGTAATTATCTGCGTCCGGAAATGTGGTTGCCAATACCTTTCCCTCCGTATCAATCACGCTCAGATCCACGCGGGTAATTCCCTTCAAACCATCAATTGTATTCTGAAGTATCTGATTTGAAATCATGCTCTTTTATCTCCTTCTCTTTTCCAAATTATTCCTCGCACATGGACAACTTTCACAAAAAAATTATGTCTTTTTCTGCCAGACAAAACAATCTAATATACATTTTAATGCAAAACGTCAAAAAAAGAAAGAGGAAACGGAAAAGTTTTTATGCTAATATTCCAAAAAACCCTCTCCAAGGACTTCTCTTGCATCCGTCACAATCACAAAAGCCCCCGGATCCAGTCTTTTGACAAGATCCTTTAATTCGACAATCTCCTTTTTCGACACGACACAATACAGCATATTCCGTGCTTCTCCCGAATACATGCCCGTTGTCTCAATCCCTGTCACTCCTCTTCCAAGCTCATACATCAGGGCATCCGACACTTCCTTTACCTGTCCGGTAATGATAAAAACCGCCTTGGAATATTTCAGACCTTCCATCAGGGCATCCGATACTTTGGAACTGATAAAGATCGCAACCACTGCATAAAGTGCCGCCTTAAGTCCAAAGACCGCAAGTCCGGTCAAAATGATGATGCCATCTAAGACCAGCATGATCTGAACTACGGTATAATGTCTCATATGACGCTGGATCAGAGATGCTACCATATCCGTTCCTCCGGTTGTTGCCTTTGCCATCAATACCAGGCCGATCCCGCATCCGGTCAGCAGTCCTCCATAGATGGATGCCAGCATAAAATCCCCTTCGGAAAAGTTCCACTTCGGGATCACATACAGCCATGCCGATAAGGACACCGTTGCAAATGCAGTACGCGCCACGAACTTTTTGCCTTTCTTCCGGAATGCAATGAGAAAGACCGGAAGGTTCAATGCAAGGTTCGTAAGCCACAATGGAATTCCACCCGGAATCTTTATCTCGGACAGATTCTTCACGATGATCGCCACACCGGTAAAGCCGCCTACTACCATCCCGGTAGGGTCATACAGGCACTGGATTGCAAAAGCCATCAATCCGGTGCCTGCGATAATACACAAATATTCAAACCATACAGTCTTTTTCTGCGTCATTTACATATCCTCATTTTCATTATCATTTTGGTACTTATGTAAACGCAGCTTCAGTTTATTTCTATGAATCAGTTTTCCAACGATCTTCGAGATACGCGCAATCCCGGAATGCGTCTGGTATCCATCCCCAAGTCCATACCAGATACGTGCACTCAGCTTGCCCTTGTTTTCAATCAGAAATGCTTCCTGCATCGGGGATGGCAGAATAGAAAAGATAACATCCGGAGAAACACTGTTGATCTCGTTCACTACACTCTCATTGTCTCCTGCCTTTTCCTCTAACGCACATCTTCCACCGATCTGTAGTCTCTCATACTCTTCGTCAAGATAATCCGACAGCTCATCTACCTCCGCTGTTGTCTCTCCTAAGAGAAATACATGCTTATGATTGCGGATGATCCGTTTTAAAAACTCACGGAAAAAATCATGTTCTACCGTCTCACGGATACGCTGCGTGGAATTCACTCCCGCTGCAATTAAGATATCCTTCTCTCCGATCACCGCAAGATCTAACAGATCGATGCACTCCCGCACGGTCTCATCCTCTCCGGCAAGGTCAAGCATCTTCATGTTGATCGTCTCGATTGTATTCATTACGGTATTATTCAGATAGATCTCTACCTGCATGATTGCTTCACGCGCAGTATAATTGTCAATCTGCATACCACATATATCCAGCTTTTTAACCATATTTACACCATCTATTCTGTTTCGTTCCTCATTTTTTATGCATGTAGTATAGCAAATGCCATTTCTTTTTTCAACTCTTACGTCTATATTTTCTGTTTCACGCCCACTTCTTCTAATTCACATGCAAAATATTCCCTTTTTCGAAATTTACTGACATTTTACGTCATTTTTTGATTGTTTTTCACATTTGAAATGTCAATACTTTTCCGGTTCTTTTTTCCCATGGCTGCAACTTTATTATATGTTCACAAAACGTTTGTTTGCATTTTTTGCCATAAGAACCGATATTTTCCCCTTTTTTTTCGTGGATAACGTGGATAACTTCGTGTATAACTCAATTTTTTCGATATTTCCACAATTTTTGATGTGGATAACTTTTTTGTCGTTTTTCAGATTTTTGTGGAAGTATTTCGACAACTTACATTCTTTTGTGCACTTTGTACATTCCGTTTTTTTGCTTTGTCATTCCGGCTTATCTTACAGGATCATCTTTCCTGCAAAATGAATCGCTTCCTTCATTTTGCATGTAATGGATCAAAAAAAGACACGACCTGAACTGGTCGTGTCTTTGTATGTACTTCTTAGAAAATACGTCTTACTGCTACGATTGGCTTGTAGTTTGCACTGGAGTACTTGATTCCAGACTCCGGTGTGCTGGCATGTACGATCGTACCGCCGCCTACATAGATTCCAACATGTCCGCTGTAACATACGATGTCACCCGGCTGCATTGCATCTGCGCTTACGCCATAACCAACACCCTGTAAAGCACCGGATGAATGTGGTAAGGATACACCAAATGCTGCATATACAGACATTACGAATCCGGAACAGTCTGTTCCGTTTGTAAGACTTGATCCACCATAGACATATGGGTTACCGATAAACTGGGATGCATAGCCTGCTACAGAGCTTCCGCCGCTTCCGGATGGTGCTGCGTAGCTTGCACCAGATGATGCAGATGAGGACTGCTGTTTTGCTGCCTGTGCTGCCTTTTCCTCGGCTTCCTTCTGTGCGGCTGCTGCCTGTGCTGCCTGTCTCTCTGCTTCTTCCTTCGCAAGTCTTGCTTCTTCTTCTGCCTTTGACTCAGCCTGGACATATACGGTTGAAAGTGTTACATAGTCTGTAGAAACATATCCATCGCCTTCTTCAATTGCAACCTTTACCCAGCCCGGTGTGGACTCATCGGTAACGGTTAACTCGTCCTCGATCGGAACACTTCCTAAGATCTTAGACTCTGTAGACGGTTCGGTTCTTACATGTAAGGTAGTTGTGGTAACTGTTGCAACCCTGCGGCTGACAGAACGGGCAAGTTCTTCGTTATCACGGACTACATACTCGCTCTTTACATATCCGGTAACCGTTCCGGATGTGATCTGATACCAGTCTCCCTCAGTTGCTAAGACGGTAGCTGCTGAATTATTGTAAAGCTTACCAAGCACTTCACTTTCCTGATTCGCTTCGCTTCGGATATTCACGTAATTATCAACCTGTGCGATCGCGATGTTCGCATATTCGCTTTCCGGTTCACCCTGATCTGCTGCTGCGGATGCGGCTTCATCCTGAGGTACTTCCGCTTCTGCCTCCTGATCTGCTGCTTCCTGAACAACCGGCGTATCATTTGCCGTAAGCTTTGCTGACTGCTCACTCTGTGTCAGGTACTTTGAGAAACTAAGTGAAACACCGGATACCAGTCCAACCGATCCCCCATCGATGGCTGTCGCCTGTGAAACACCTGCAACCGGTGCTGCATACGGAACCATTAAAGTTCCCGGCACTACTGCTGTTCCTGCAAGTACAACTGCGCTTGCGATACTGCATGCTGTTACTCTTAAACCCTTTCGATACATATTTCCTCCATTGTTCCTTTATCTATTTTTCTACGTTGCTTTACTCATTTATTACAAATTTGTTACATTTATTACATGGTAATTATAGCGTGCGACCCTGCACCTGTCAACCCCTTACCTTAACGTTCTGTTTAAGTAATCTTCCACGGATGCCACTGCATTCGCACCATCGGCTGCTGCCGTAACCACCTGGCGCAGCTTTTTCGTCCGCAGATCGCCTGCTGCAAAGATACCTGCCGCACTCGTCCTGCCATCTTCTCCTGCGATCACATAGCCGGCGTCATCTAAATCCACAAGCTGTCCGATCATCGATGTGTTCGGCTGCATTCCTACTGCAAGAAAGACGCCCGATACCGCAATCTGCATCCGCTTATCCATCTTCTTATTATAAGCCGTAATCTCTTCTACCTGCATCTTCCCATGGATCTCTTCTATCACAGTATCATACAAAATCTCTATATTATCTGTCGCTCTGACCCGTTCCTGTAAGACCTTAGCTCCACGGAAAGCATCTCTCCTATGGATCAGATACACCTTCTTACAGCCTCTTGCCAAAAACAATGCATCCTCTAATGCAACATCACCGCCGCCTACTACGGCAACCTCTCTGTCACGGAAGAATGCACCATCACAGGTCGCACAGTATGAAACACCCATGCCCCGCAGTCTGTCCTCTCCCGGAACTCCTATCTTCCGGTAAGATGCACCCATTGCAAGAATGATGGTCTTCGTAACGATACTGCCTGTGCCTGTCTTTACCTGATAGCCTTCCTTATAAGGAAGAATCCCGGATACTTCACCGGTAGAAAATACAGCACCAAGCTTGTCCGCATGCTGTCTGAACTTCTGTCCCAGTTCAAAACCACCCACATCCGGTATTCCCGGATAATTATCTACATCGGTCGTATTTAAGATCTGCCCGCCGCTCATTGGCTGCTTTTCCAAAACGAGTGTTTCTAATCGCGCCCGTCTTGCATAGATTGCTGCCGACAGACCTGCCGGTCCGCTTCCAACGATGACAACATCCCAGATTTTATCCTTTTCCTGTGTATTCAAACGCATTGTCTCCTTCATTGATCTTCTCCTTTGCGCCATACTTTTCTATAGTATACCAAGAATGTGAATATTTTATGAATAGAAGAGATTTTCTTTGCCTTTTTTGTCAAAACATGGCATACTAAAAATAGGAAAGTCATAAACGCAAAGGAGGTTCGGACAAATGGATATTACGTCTATCACTTCCACTGCATTAAGTTCCTTAAGCAGTGCAACAGATTCTACCAGCCAGGCAATCGGACTCGCCATGTTAAGCAAACAGCTTGATGTTACCGATGCAATGAGCGCATCGATGATCAAGGCAATGGAGAATTCGGTGAACCCTGCAATCGGTGGTAACATCGACTTATATGTTTAGACAGATCACAAAATAAGAAACGCCAGATCCGGCAGATACCGGTCTGGCGTTTCTTATTTTATTTTATGTCATTCTATTTGTATGCGATCGCTTCGATCTCAAGCATAACGTCCTTTGGCAGACGTGCTACTTCTACGCAGCTTCTTGCCGGGAAGTCAGAAGTAAAGAATGTCTTATATACTTCATTGATCGCTCCAAAGTCATTCATCTCCTTGATGAATACGGTTGTCTTGATCACCTTATCCATGTCAGTGCCTGCTGCCTGAAGCAGATTCGACAGATTGGTCAGTGCCTGCTTTGCCTGTGCCGCAGAGCCTTCCGGGATCTCACCTGTTGCCGGAACTACCGGAATAATACCGGATGTATATACCATTCCATTGACTTCGATTGCCTGGGAATATGGTCCGATTGCTGCCGGTGCCTGATCTGTTGCAATTACTTTTTTCATATGCTGTATCCTCTTTTCTGCACATCCTCATTCCGATATGATCTGTATCCGATGTGCCAGATGACAGATCTGATTGCGATTAGTATAATCTTTTCCTGATTCTTATGCAACCCTCTTATCGGATGATCCGGATACTTTTTTCACCGATCTCGATCTTACGTTCCTTATAAAGTCTTCCAACCGCACGCTTAAAGGCTGCTTTTGACAATCCGGTTTCACGTTTGATCACTTCCGGTGATGCCTTATCGTTAAACGGAAGGACGCCTGCGAATTCTTCGATCACAGACAGCACCTTTTTTGCATCATCATCCATCTGGATATATGCGCGCTCTCTTAAGGTCAGGTCTAACTTTCCGTCTTCCTTGACATTCGTTACCTTTGCGCTGATCACATCCCCGATATGAAGGAAGCTGTGATCCTCATGGCTTGGAATCAGTGCGGAGTACTTATCATCCACCGCAACAAATGCACCAAAGTTATCGCTGAACTCGTATACTCTTCCTTCCACGGTATCATCCCTCCGGTATGGTGAATTGGTTGCAAGCAGCTCGTAGATGCCCTTCATACTTGCGCATAATCTCCGGCTCTTATCAATATATAAGGTAACAAGGACTTCATCCCCGGCTGAAATTCTTGCCGTCATCTCTTTATATGGAAGAAAAAGATCCTTCTCTAAGCCCCAGTCCAAAAAGGCTCCGATCTTTCCCACCTCTAAGACCTTTAACACTGCAAACTTACCGAGTGTCAGCTTTGGCTCAGTTAAGGTTGCGATCAGTCTGTCCTTCGAATCCTTATAGAGGAATACGCGAAGGTGGTCGCCCGGCCGGATACCTTCCGGCACCTGCTTTTTCGGAAGAAGCACTCTTGTCTCATCTTCCATCTGTTCTGCAAGATAGATTCCAAAATCCACTCTTTTTACAACTACTAATTCCTGCCATTCTCCAAGACAAATCATACGTTTTCTTCCTTTCTTCGAAATTCGACCACTGCAAACGGCTTTTTCTTCTCATCTGACAGCACAACCGTAACCAGTGTCTGATCCTCACTGATATGCACCGATGGATAGATCACATCTCCTAATACGGCAGACTTGCGGTATTCCGCGCGCATCTGATCAAAGTCAAAGTCCTCCGGCAGATAGACCGCAGCCAGTTCCACATATTTTTCATTGTTGACATGATGATTCGTATCGATCATTGATGCATGTACCGCAAACGGCTCCATTTCCACAGCTTCCTTCGGAAGTGCAATCTTACGCGGTGCATACTCCATCGGATAGCGTTCCTCCGGCTGAAAAGCTGCTGCGATCTCCGGCGTGATCTTCGTCGGTCTGCCACTCTTTAAGTCCATATATGCCCATACGGAGTTCGCATATGCAAGGACTTCTCCTGCATCGTTTGTCATCGTAAAATTACGGTATCCGTAAAAACCGCCAAAATCATATGCCCAGGTACTCACTTTTACATGGTCTCCCATATGCGGCTTTTCCTTCCAGATCACCTGCCAGGAGATCAGCACCCATGCCACCTGATGCTCGCTTAAATATGCTCCGCCGATCTGTAACTCTTCCGACTGGAAGATACAACAGTCCTGAAAATAGTTCAAAAGTGCCGGAAATGTCATATTCCACTCACTGTCTACCTCGCTATACCGTACACGGCTTTCAAAACTATACATGTCGCCCTCCGTTCTGCTGTCTATGCACACTGTCTCTCTTATTGCACTTTCTGTACCGGGAATGTTAACGGAATTTCCTATATTGAAAAAAGCACCACATACGTGGTGCTTAAGATAGCTGGCCCACAAGGATTCGAACCTTGAAATGACGGAGTCAGAGTCCGTTGCCTTACCATTTGGCGATGGGCCATCAAGCTGTCAACAAAAATTATTATACACAAGACCCTATATATCGTCAAGCACTTTTTTCAATTTTTTTAAAAAATTTCTATTTTCTTGTCTATGAATGCATATTCCACCGGATCGCCCCAGTCCAGATGTGCCTGTCCATTTGTTACATCGATCAGCTTTTTTTCCAATTCCTGCTTCTGCACTACCGGAACCATCACCTTCATCTGTACCGCATCTGTATACAATGTATCCATCACCGGGATCTGCTCATTGCCAAACAGATACTGTAACTTCCCTATGCCGTTATAATCCGTATCGACCGTCAGAATCTGTCCCTGTCTCTTCTCTATGATTACGCACCGGGAAAGTCCCTCCTGTACACTTCTCTGGTAAGCACGCACCAGTCCGCCCGTTCCAAGCAAGGTTCCGCCAAAATATCTGGTCACCACAACCGCTGCATCATGGATGCCCTCACGCAGTAAAACATCTAACATTGGTCTGCCGGCAGTTCCGGATGGTTCTCCGTCATCCGAGCAGCGTGTCAGCTCCTGATTCCTTCCGATCACAAACGCACTGCAATTATGTCTGGCATCCCAGTACTTTTTCTTCATCTCCGCGATAAACGCCGTTGCTTCTTCTTCCGATGTGACCGGCCGGATCGTTGCAATAAATCTTGACTTCTTCTCTTCGATCTCTCCCGTTCCTCCGGTATAGACCGTCCGATATCCCTTTTCTTCCATTCTATTCTTCACACTATTCCTATCTTCTGATTTAAGTGAATCTTAATTTTTCCTACATGGTTCTTTTATCTTTTCCACTTATGATACTTCTAATATTAGCATGAGAATTGCTCTGGGGCAATTTTTTCTTTATTATAGAGTATCTTTTTGGTATAATGTGAAAATAATGTAAGTAATTCAATAAGGAGGCACATTATGAATTATGGAAAAAAAGGTACCGCCCGTAAGCAGAAGGAGCTTACGTCAAAAGGTACTATGGTCCGCAAAAAATTCACCGTAATTTTCTGTAAAACACTGCTGGTCTGCTTTTTTGCAATCACCATCATCGGTGTGTGTGCAGGATTCGGAATTTTAAAGGGTATTATTGATTCTGCACCAGATATCAAGACTATAGATGCTACTCCTGCCGGTTCACTTTCCGTCGTGCTTGATACCGATGGAAATACAACCGCCAAGCTGTTAGCTTCCGATTCCAACCGAAAGGAGATCACGATCGATCAGATGCCGATCAATCTCCAGCATGCGTTTGTCGCGATCGAGGATGAGCGTTTTTACGATCACAACGGTATTGATATCAAGGGTATCATCCGTGCCGCTGTCAAGGGTATTACCTCCGGCGGACACTTCTCCGAGGGTGCCAGTACGATCACGCAGCAGCTTCTAAAGAACAACGTCTTTACCACCTGGACGAGTGAGTCCTCAATGGCAGACAAGTTCGAGCGTAAGATCCAGGAACAGTACCTTGCGGTACAGTTAGAGAAGCGCGAGTCAAAGGAATGGATCTTAGAGAACTATCTGAATACGATCAACCTTGGACAGAATACATTAGGCGTAGAAAATGCGTCCCTGCGTTATTTTAACAAGCATGCTTCCGAACTGAATCTTTCGGAATGTGCAGTCATCGCAGCGATCACACAGAACCCGACCCGTTTTAATCCGATCTCTAACCCAGATGAAAATGCGAAGCGTCGGAAAAAGGTTCTGAACAATATGAAGGAACAGGGTTACATCACGCAGGAGGAATACGACGATGCAATGGCAGACAACGTCTATGACCGGATCCAGATCGTCAATGCGTCAAAGGATTCCGAAAATGTCAATTCCTACTTTGTAGATGAGCTGACCGAACAGGTCATGCAGGATCTGATCGACGAGCTTGGTTACACCGAGACACAGGCTTATCAGACCTTATATAAGGGTGGACTTACGATCTATTCCACACAGGATTCTTCCCTACAGAAGATCTGCGACGAAGAGGTCAACAACTTAGCGAACTATAACGGACAGCCGGAATGCTCCTTCTCCTACCGTCTGACGATCAAAAAGTCCGATGGATCGATCGAGAACTACAGCGAGCAGACAATGCTCAGCTACTACCGTGCTTCTAACAGCAACTACAACATCGACTTTTCCTCAGAGGAAGAGGCTCAGGCTGCGATCGACCAGTACAAGGCAGATATTATGGAGGACGGCGATACGATCGTCGACAATGGAGAGGTGCTTACTTTTACCGTCCAGCCCCAGGCTTCTCTTACCCTGATGGATCAGGCAACCGGAGAAGTAAAGGCACTCGTCGGCGGCCGTGGTGACAAAAAGGCAAGTAAGACCTTAAACCGTGCTTCTAACACGACCAGACAGCCGGGTTCTACCTTTAAAATCCTTGCTGCCTATGCACCGGCACTCGATACCGGCGGTATGACACTTGCTTCCGTTGAAGATGATGCTCCTTACTCTTACGCAAACGGAACACCTCTCCGTAACTACGACAATTCCTTCCGCGGATTTACCACTCTGCGTGAAGCGATCACACATTCGATCAATATTGTAACCGTTAAGACCCTGACCGATATTGGAACCGATGTCGGCTACAATTACTTACTGAACTTCGGATTCACCACACTGGTTCCTGATGATAACAACCAGGCTCTTGCCTTAGGTGGAATCACAAACGGTGTAACCAATACAGAGCTTACCGCTGCCTACGCAACGATCGCCAATGGCGGAACTTATACGAAGCCACGCTTCTATACCAAGATCCTTGACAACGACGGCAATGTCTTAATCGACAATACACCACAGACACATACTGTATTAAAGGACTCTACCGCATGGCTCTTAACGAATGCCATGGAAGACGTTGTAACCTCCGGTACCGGTACTCCTGCAAACTTTGGTACGATGCCGATCGCCGGTAAAACAGGTACGACCACAAAGGACCGTGATGCCTTATTCGCAGGCTTCACACCTTATTATACCTGTGTGGTATGGGGCGGCTATGATGATAATGCTCCACTGTCCACTACCCTGTATCCGAAGCTGATCTGGAAGGCGGTCATGAGCCGTGTGCACGAAGGACTTGAATATAAGGACTTTACGATGCCTTCTGATATTACTTCCGCAACTGTATGTAAGAAGTCCGGAAAGCTTGCGGTAGAGGGACTCTGTGACAGTGATCCGCGTGGCAGCATGGTAGAAACCGAATACTTTGCAACCGGAACGGTTCCGACAGAGGTCTGTGACCACCATGTCAGCGCAACGATCTGTGCAAGCTCCGGCATGATCGCCGGTGAGTTCTGTCCGGAAGAGACAAAGCAGACCGGTATCTATATCGTAGGCGGTTCTGCCGGTTCCGCAGATGGTCCGTATCTGCTGACCGAAGAAGTCCGCAACAGCCAGTGTAACGTCCACACATCTGCTGCCGTAGCAGAACCTCCGGCTGCTGATCCTGCCGCTCCGGCAGACACAACAACACCGGATGACAAGCAGCCTGCAGGCTCCTTAACACCTTCGGAAGCAGATAAGAAGGACGATGCAAACACCGATAAAAAGGATGATAATTCCGGCGACGATAATAATGAACCTTCCGACGGCGGAAGCGATGATGAGAATACCGATACCGATGAAGATGTAGAGGAATAGATAAAACAGGCATACTAAGAGGGCTGTATCGTAATAACCTACGATACAGCCCTCAGACCGTAGACAACCCAGACTGTAAACAGTCAGGTTGTCTTTTTACTTTCCAGAATTATTATTCCACGTCCATGTTTTTAGGGAGGACGAGGTTTAAGATGATCGCAGTTAAGAATACGACTGCGACGCAGTTTTCTGCAAATACCGAACGGATGATACTTGGGAAGATGTCAAAGATGGCCGGCACCTGCGTAAATCCAAGTCCGATGCTTAAGGATAATGCTGAGATCGTGATATTCCGCTGTGTGAATCCACACTTTCCGATCATCTGTAATCCACTTATAACGATTGTTCCAAACATCATGATTGTACAGCCGCCTAAGACCGCACTCGGCAAGGTTGCAAGTAATGCACCAACGACCGGGAAGATTCCTGCGAGAATCATAATCACTGCTCCTGTGGCAATGACAAAGCGGTTGACTACCTTCGTCATTGCGACCAGTCCGACATTCTGGCTGAAGGATGTGATCGGCATACAGCCAAATAAGGATGACAATGCGCTGACAAAGCCATCACAGGCAAGTGATCCCGCGGTCTCTTTTTCTGTGACATCACGTCCAAGACCGGAGGATGCCAGTGCCGATGTATCACCGATCGTCTCGGTTGCCGACACCAGAAAGATCAAAACAAAGGCAACGATCGCTTCCGGATGAAATTCCATCCGAAACGGCATCAGATGCGGCAGGGCGATCACCGAGGTATCCTGTAATGCGGAGAAGTCTACGACTCCCATACAGAGTGCTACGATATAGCCTACCACAAGTCCAAATAAAACGGACAACTGCTTAAAGTAAGACTTTGCAAGAATGTTAAACAGGATACAGCTTAATAATGTAACCATTCCAAGAATCCAGTTTGTTGCCGATCCAAAGTCGGCATTGCTGCTGCCGCCGCCAAAGGAATCTGCACCAACCTCTAAGAGAGAAAATCCAATCGCGGTTACGACTGTGGCTGCTACAATCGGTGTTACCAGCTTAATCCAGAACTTTGAAAGCAGTCCTAAGATTCCTTCGATGATACCACCGATCAATACCGCTCCCATGATCGCGCCATAGCCATACTTCGCACCGATCACACAGGCGATCGATACAAACGTAAAACTGATTCCCATAACGATCGGCAGCCTTGAACCAATGCGCCATACCGGGAAAAGCTGGATCAGTGTTCCCACACCTGCGATCATCATGGCACTCTGAATGATCATTGCCGTATTCTTCGCATCCATGCCGCAAGCACCGGCTACGATCAGTATCGGTGCAATGTTTGCAACAAACATCGCTAAAATATGCTGTAAGCCAAATGGAACCGCCTTAAGAAGCGGTACTTTTCCGTCTAAGGAATAGATATTTTCAACAGAAGCTGTACCTGAATTACTGCTCACGGAAGGTCACCTCCCCGGTTGCCGGATCCATTGCTTCCACAATGGCAAGTGACTCAAGCTGGTATCCCATATTGCGGATCGTCTTTCCACCGATCTGAAAGCCTTTTTCAATCGCGATTCCAATTCCCTCAACGGTTGCTCCTGCTTCATTTACGATCGAGATCAGTCCCTGTAAGGCGCATCCGTTTGCAAGGAAGTCATCAATGATCAGAACATGATCTTCCTCAGATAAGAACTTCTTCGATACAATGACCTGATTCTTGCAGTTATGTGTAAAAGACATGACCTCTGCCACATACATATCACCGTCAATATTGATGCTTTTGCTCTTCTTCGCAAATACAACCGGTGCATCAAAATATCTTGCAACGATACATGCAATTCCGATCCCGGATGCTTCGATCGTTAAAATCTTATTGATCGGCTTGCCTTCAAATCTCTTTTTGAACTCTTCGCCCATTTTTTCAAAAAGTGAAATGTCCATCTGATGATTCAAAAAGCTGTCCACTTTTAAAACATTTCCTTCTTTTACTACGCCATCCTTCTGGATTCTCTCTTCTAAAAAATTCATTCTGATCCTCATTTCTATGCACGCTCTTTCCGCATGTGCACATTGTCGTTTTTTGGTTTATACCGAATGGTTTTATATTGAATGGTTTTTTCGGATTTGTCAATGCTTTTTCGTCTTCCAATAATTAAAAAATGCGTCCTCCTGCTTGGAGCGGATTCCATATTTTCTTCTTACAATATAGAACCTTGACTTCCAGACCGAGGTCTGCACCGGAATGGTTGCAACGTTATGCAGACGCATAATATCCATATAAGGTAAAACAGAAACTCCGAATCCATTTTCGACCAGTCCCGTGATGACACCGATCTCTTCTGCCGCACATACCGGCTGCACCGCAATCCCTTCCGCTGCAAAAATCTGCTCCTGCAGGGAACGGAAGCCGCTTGTTTTCGAAAACATGATCTGCGGATAGGATGACACTTCCCTTACGGTGAGCGTCTTACGCTTCTCTAACGGATGCCCCTTAGGCACTGCCACCGCAATATAAGACTCCCGGATCGGATAATATTCCAGCTCTTCTGATTTTAAAAGATCGGAACAGAATCCGATGTCATACTTCCCATCTAACAGCCCCTCTGCGATCTCCGGTGTCAGGCTGTTATAGATCACAAACGGAAAGGATGCCCCGAATTCACGCAGCATACGCGGGATCGTCCCCGGTGCCAGCGGATATACCGTACCGATCCGCACAGTCTTTTCTTCCTCCCGGAAGCCTGCTGCCCGTTCCTCCATCCGCAGATAGGTGTCTAGGATCTCATCCACATCCTTCATCAATTCCCTGCCGTAATGGCTCAGGCTCACATTCCGCCCCTCCTTCTGAAAAAGCGGAACTCCATATTCTTCTTCTAAGGTCTTGATCGCATGGCTGAGTCCCGGCTGTGAAATATTCAGTGCCTTTGCTGCCTGCCCGTAATGCTGCAGCTTTGCCAATACTGCAAAATATTTTAAGTATTCAATATTCATATTTTCCACCTGTTGTCTGTCCTGTTAATCCATTCGCAATCAGAATGAATTCATTCAAAATAATCATTTGTTTTTATGAATCATCTTTTCTATAATATACACTGTTTTGAGAGTTTCGGAAATAGTTTTATCAGGAAAGAAGGATTTTACTTATGAATACCAAAAAATTTCACCTTGCCGGGGAAGCGGCTCTGTTAATCGTGCTGCTGATCAATTCACTTGGCGTAGACTTCATGTCGAAAAGCGGCTTCGGGATTTCAACAATCTCCTCTGTGCCACTGATTTTTAACATTGCATTTCCGGTCTTCAGCTTCGGAACCTGGAACTATATTTTCCAGACACTGTTAGTTCTCACGCTGATGATCTTAAAGCGTTCCTTCTGTCCGGGATACCTGTTTTCTTTCGTAGTCGGACTTGGATTCGGAAAAATGATCGACGTACACAATGCATGGCTTCAGATGCTGCCTAGCACTCTGCCACTGAATATCCTGTATTTTATCGCCGGATTCCTGCTCGTGTGCTTCGGTATCTGCCTTGCTAACAACTGCATGCTGCCGATCATCCCGACGGATATTTTTCCACGCGACTTGTCTGAGATTCTGAAAAAGAATTATAAAAAGATCAAAACCACTTTTGATCTCTGCTGCCTGACAACGACCGTTATTTTATCCCTTATCTGCCTTTTTTATCTGCAGGTAAATATCCGCGTTGACCCGCTTGTTTAGTTCTTTTAAGGTTTTCAGATCTATAGCCGCCCGCACAGTTCCATTATCTAACTGCAATTCCTTTACTTCCTTTTTCACCAGCAGCTTTACCGTTGACCGGTCCAGCTTTAAGATCAGATTCTTTTTCTTTTTTGTGTTATACTGAATCTTTATCGAAACATTTTTCGCCTGCTTGCCGATCTTATTGACCTGCTTTTTTATGGAAGCATCCGCATTTTCTATCCGCGCCGTGTCCTTTTTCACCTTTGGCTTTGCGTTAATGACTATCTCCGAAATTTTCTTCACCGGCTTTTTTACCGGCTTCGTTTCCGGCTTTACGGCTGGCTTCACAACCGGTGTTACAGCCGGTGTCTCTGCCTTCTTCTCTGTTACCACGATCTGGCAGGAGGCTTTGCTTCCCGTATAGTTGTTATTGCCATTATACTGTGCCGTGAATGTATAGGTCTTCGTCTTATTTGGAAATGTTACACTCCATTTATCATTCTGCGTTTTGTCTAACCGGATTGCTGCATCATTACAAGAGATACCAACCGGTTCACTTGCCGGAAGTCCCTGCCTTTTTAGCTGCAAGGTTACTGTTTTGCCACCCTCTGTCTTTTGTGCTGTTGCTGTTAATTGCAGACCGGTATCCGCTTTTATGATCTCTAACTCTGCCTGTCCATAAGACGGCTTCGCCGATGCAGCCGATGCTTCATAATAAACCGTATAGTTTCCTGCATCTGTATAGGACGGAAGCTGCTGCAAGGAATACGTGCCATCTTCTGTCATACTATAATGCATCGTGACGCCCTCTCCGGGTGTAATATCAAACGAATGCGGCTTCGCATCATAGGTGACACGTACCGGTCTTGTACTGCACTCTGCTGCTTTCTGATCGTTATCCTCCGTCGGTTCCACATTCTTCTGATAATAATAGGTAAGATCGATCCCCTCTCCGGTCACTCTCACCTGATCTTCACTTACACTGCTGCCCACACAGGTATAACCGGACAGTGCCGGCTTTCTTAAGGTATACATAGAGCCGTCCGGCACATAAACGGTGGATGTCGTCGTATGTGGGACATCACTTTCCGTTCCATCCTCATTTCTCATTCGATAATGAATCCGGACGGTACTCCATGCCTGCTCCGCTGTTTTATCCGTTGCAAGCACCTCGTTGGTGTCCATATCAATGATCTTTCCGTCCAGCCTGTCTCCATCTGACAAGCCGTAAACATCCGAAATAACAACCGAAATCGACGCTCTTGCGGCATCCGGATCATACGAATTGCTCAGTGCAGGAATCGTAAAGTCCTGCTCTGTCTCATACTTCACTGTCGTTCCATCTGCCCCGAGAATCCGAAAGCTCATCCGCAGATGCTGCTCCCGGTTTTCCAGATTCTGTACTACGCTTCGGAATTCCAGATCCTCATTATTGGCTTTTGTGATATTTTTCTCACTAATCCTGTATTTTTCACTATCCCGGTCCAATGTCCCGGTTCTGCTATGCGGGATCGAAACCTCCGGATCTGCTACATAAAGAGCTGCCGGCCGGCTGACATAATCCGTATTGTTTAACTTCCTTGCCAGCTCCATTTTACATACTTCACAAAACGGCTGACCCAGCCAGCGCATCATACACTCGCGGCTTGGCGCAAACGCAGTCTCTGTCCCTGCCATCGTAATGCCTGTCCCACGAAAGCCCAACAGCTTGCTCCACTTGACCGCATCCGGATCCGAGGTATCGGATGTGTTCGCCTTATTCGTATACCGCTCATACTCATCCGCCAGTCCCCCGATGCTGTGTGAGATCTCATGCGTCATAACCGTTCCATCGACGTTGTCACTCCCATTTGCGGAAAAGGAGAACAACGAATTCGTTGATGCTCCATAGCTTCCGTCTGCATTCGATAGGATATGGATCGTTCCGACACTTGCTCCTGCATCTAAGTACTTCTCTTCGAGTTCACTCCGCAGTGCTCTTGCCTTGTCTGTACCGCCATCGGCAAACTGGGACGCTTTCCCAACTACCGTGACATGAAAATAAGTATCCGGTCTTTTTCCGCCATATACTCCGATCCCCTGCTCATTCGAAACAACCTGCATCGCATAGATATTGATATGGTCGGAATATTCCTTATATGGCGACCATGTCAGCATTCCCTGTGCCTTTCTTGCTGCATCCGCCAAAAACTGATCCTGCTGGTCTGCGGTATAGCCATCACCCATGATCAGAATGACAAAGTTCTCATTGTCATCACCGCTCTTCTGTATGACCTGCACCGGGAAAGTTGTCTTCTGCTTCATTACCTCTTGTGATGCCTTTATGTTCCACGGCATAAGGATAACAAATAAGACCGCCAGAGAAAACAGCGTTATTTTATATCGGTTTGTTCTTTGTTTCATTCTTCACCTTTTCTTATGATCTTTTTATACTTTCTTTTCTTCTATATCTAACCACTGTATGAATGCTGTCTTATCCGCACTGTTATAGCCTGCATTCCGATAGAAATCTAAGGTACGCTCTTCCTTTGAACCGGTAAGCAGCATCATTTTATAACAATTACTTGTCCTTGCAATCCGTTTTGCATAGTTCAGACAATCTGTCGCATATCCCCTGTTCCTGTAATCTGCATGTGTTACCACATTCTCTACAAATGCATATGGCCGGACATTCCTCGTAAGATTCGGAATGATCACGCATACGCATGACGCCGCTATTTTTCCATCGACTTCACAAACGATCAGGTGATGATTTCGATCATCCAGGATACTTTTCCATGTATCCCGCAGTTGTCCGGATTCTTCCGGTATGCTTTTTTCATGGAGATACAGGTATAAATGTAAGATTTCTGCCAGATCATCTGCCTTGGCTTCCCTTATGATCCTTCCATCTAATCAGCCATATTGTCCAAAGATTCGGTTCCCGTAAATTAAAATCAGAGAAGATCAACACAATACCACAGACAAGTATTTTCACAGCTATTACAACAACCACAATACTACATATACCTATAACCACTTGTATTTTGTATGTCATAACAAATTTACCAATCCAAATTACACCATATGTTATCGCCCAAATCAGCATTTAGTTTCTTAAATATCTCTTACTCTAACTATGGACTGAAAATTGACGAAATAGATGGAGAAGTAGTATTACGTCTGGATAAGTCCGACTATTCCACCTATTCCTCAATGGAAAAAATACTCCGTGCATGGCTCTCCGAAGCTAAAAAGCTGGAGAATAGCGAAAGCACCAAA
>CACZPJ010000105.1 GCA_902782995.1 uncultured Lachnospiraceae bacterium
ATGGCAGACTGGCATGATGCACTGGATGTATACCTGAAGGATCTGCTTGGTTAACAGCGATAGGAGAAAACATGGATACTTTAGTAAGTGTATGTATTCCGGCATATAACAATGAAGGATACATTAAGGATACAATAGAGTCGATCTTACATCAGACTTATCAGAACATCGAGGTCGTTGTAGTGGATGACTGCTCAAAGGATCATACGGTAGATGTGGTAAAAAGCATCGAAGATCCGCGGATAAAGCTGTACTGCAATGAGAAGAACCTTGGCATGACAGGGAACTGGAACCGTTGCCTGGAACTCGCAAACGGTGAGTTCGTGAAGCTGATCTGTGCAGATGATATGATCGACCGGAATGCGATCGAGTTAGAGGCAAAGGCGATGCAGGAGCATCCGACCGCGAATCTGGTCGAAAGTGATACGCGTCTGGTAGACATCAATGGAAAAAAGACAGGGGCATTTAAGCGTTATCCAAAGTCCGGATTAGTCGATGGTAAGAAGCTTGCCAGAAAGTCTCTGATCTTAAAGAACTTTTATGGAGCACCGGTGAATAATCTGATCCGCAAAAGTGCATTGGAAAAAACAGGAGGATTTGATCCGAAGTTCACATACATTCTGGACTTTGATCTGTGGGTCAGCCTGTCCTGCACCGGTGATGTCTATATTATCCATAAGCTGCTAAACAGCTTCCGCGTGAGAAATGATTCAAATACCGGAATGCTGATCGGAGAAAAGCGCGATATCTATGTGGCAGAGCACCGCAGACTGGTAGAAAAGCATGCAAAAACAGATGTAACATCCATGCGTGCATTTGATATACAGTTAAGTATGCTGATCCGCCGGTTACGGAATATGGCGATCTGGGTATACTTAAAGATATTTGCAAAATAGAGGTGACAGATGAAAAAGTTAGTAATTATACCTGCTTACAATGAAGCTGGGAATATTGTAAAAACAGTGACAGATGTAGTAGAGAATGCACCGAGCTTTGATTATGTGATCATCAATGACTGTTCAAAGGATAACACCCTTGAGATCTGCCGTGAGCACGGCTTTCGTGTGGTCGATCTTCCGTGTAATATGGGAATCGGTGGTGGTGTACAGACCGGATATCTCTATGCAAAACGGCATGGATATGATATAGCAGTGCAGTTCGATGGTGACGGACAGCACAATGCGTCTTACTTAGAGCAGATGGCAGAGAAGTTAGAACGGGAACACTTAGACATGCTGATCGGTTCCCGTTATATTGATAAGAAGGGCTTTCAGTCATCCGGCGCAAGACGGGCAGGCATTAAGTATTTTACGGGACTGATTAAGCTTGTGACCGGGAAAAAGATCACAGATCCGACATCCGGAATGCGTATGGTCAACCGCGACATCATCTGCCAGTTCGCAGAAGATTATCCGAAGGATTATCCGGAGCCGGAGAGTGTTGTTACGATCTTAAAGCAGAAAAAGCATGTGGAGGAGATCGCAGTTGAAATGAATGCCAGAGAAGAGGGTACATCATCAATTTCGATGTACAATGCGGTCTATTATATGATCAAGGTAAGTCTGGCAATTCTGATCGCTGCAATTCGAAAGTAGGAAGAGGAGATGAATATGTCACTTAGAATACAACTGGTAATAGGGATTATCACAGTTATCTGTATCCTTGCAATCTGTAATACCGTCCGGAAGAAGAAGCTGGATCTGCGCTATGGCCTGATCTGGATCATCGTGGGCGTGTGTGTGATCTTACTGGATGCCTTTCCGGGAGTGCTTGGATGGCTGACCGGGCTGCTTGGTATTGAACTGCCGATCAATATGCTGTTTTTCATGGGATTTTGTTTTTCGCTGATCATTATTTTCAGCCTGACAAAGACCGTATCGGATCTGGCACATAAGGTAAAAAGACTGACACAGGAACTCGCTTTGTTAAAGCGGGACATGGAAAACGGGGAAGAGTAATATGGAAGCAAATATTCTGATATCTATTTTTTTTGTAGCAGCATGTTTGAGTCTGACTGGTTCTGTATTATGTACCAGACGTTCAAATGAAAAATTGTCATTGATTCCAGAAATAGTATTATGTTTTCTGGGAGTGATCGGCTATGGTGCACTGGTTTCCGGTGTGCTTAGCCTGATTCACATTCCGGTAAATATTCTGAGTGTCGGAATTGTGTATCTTCTGACCTCTTCTATTTTCTGGTTCTTTTTATTTCAGAAGAAAAAGAGGCAGAGTTATCAGATCAGTTGGTTTGATCTGGCAGTGATCGTGATCATCATCATCGGAACCTGTATGATCGCATACCGGTTCTATGGAAAAGAGATGAACCTGAATTACTGGACCAGTGATGCGGCAGTACATATGCTGAGTGCAAACGAGATCGTTCTGACACAGAAGGTGTCGAGTATGTATTTTGCACCACTGTACAATGCGCTCGTGATGGAGATCTTTTTGCCGGCATTTTCCGGTACGATGATATACAAGGGCTTTATGATTGCAGATTGCAGTATGATCATGCTTGAAATGGCGATCTTATATGTGATCATCCGTCCGTATTTTAAGAAAAAGGCACATATGGTGATCGGAATGGTACTGGTGGGACTGTATTTTGCAGGGTATCCGCTGCATTCTTTCATCTACACCTTCAATTACTGGGGCGTGGGTGTGCTGACCATCGGCTATCTGTTAGCAGTATCTGCAAGGCTGTTTTCCGATACGATCAGCAAAAGGCAGGCAACGCTAGAATTGATGCTTGGCTCGTATGCGGTGATCACCTGCTACATGATGTTTGCACCATTTGTATATATCGCAGTGCTGCTTTGCCTGATCTGCTATGTGAAAAATCAGGGCAGACGGATTTTTTCCTGGAGCAATGTGCTCTGGGCATTGAAGATCTTCCTGATCCCGTGTCTGGCAGGTATTTATTTCTGCTATATCCAGTTCTTCATGAGCCAGAAGCTTGGCGTGGGAACGGCACTGAATGAGCAGGGAGCGATTTACCGGGAACTTTATGTTGACTTTATCTGGTTTGTTCCGTTTGTGCTCTATTTTCTGATACACCGCCTCCGCAGAAAAAAGATCAATGCAGAGCTGATCTTCCTTTGTCTGTTTGCAGCGGTGGAAGCAGCGATGTTTGTACTGACCTGGAAGGGAAAGATCTCAAGCTATTATTACTATAAGATGTATTATCCACTCTGGCTGCTTGTTTTTGTGGTCGCAGCAAGGGGAATCTTCCTGTTGCTGGAGGAAGCAAAGGACTTCCTGATCGCCTGTATCAGTCTGTATGTTGGAATCTTTCTGCTGGCAGCGACAGGTATGGAGGATAAGATTGTGGCATCCCCGGCGGTGATACAGCTTGAGAACAAGAGCAGTAAGATCTTCGGCTTATATGCAGCGAATCTGAATTATATCCATACGGACTGGTCGCAGTTTGAGATGAATGAACATTATCCGGCACTGGCAGCTTATGTAACTGAGCATCTGGGTGGTGAGAAGAAGCCGATCCCGATGATCGTTGATGGTGCCCACTATACCTTCTGTTACTGGTATATGGCATTTACCGGACAGAAGTGTCAGCCGTATTATGGATGGGTGAATGACATTGATGAGACGAAGAAGCTGATCTCGGAAAAGAAGATGGATTATGTGGTGCTGCTTTACCATAATTCCTATTACATCGATAATCAGGATTACTGGGAAGGATTCGATACCGTGTATCAGAATGACGCCGGTGTGATTAAAAGGGTAAATGATTAGGAACGGAGCGAATATGAAGAAACATACAAAAATATTACGTGGTCTGATATTACTTGTCCTGCTGTTTACACTGATCTTTGAGGTTCGTGTCTGCTGGTACAAGGCACAGACAACAGAGGTCACAAAAAGCAGTGAGTTTGCAATGAAAAACAGTGAGGTCGTGGGTGAGATCCGAAAGGGTGTGACCGTTTCTCAGAGCTTTATGGCAGACCGTGACTTTGCCGGTGTGATGCTCTATGTTGCGACGTATGGCAAACAGAGCTACAGTAACATCTATGTGGAACTCGAGAATGTGGCGACCGGGGAGATCGTGGCAAGGAGAACCTGCTATGCAAGCCAGATGCGGGATAATTCTTATTTCAGCGTGATCTTTGATCATACGATCCCGGTGAAGGAGAAGACACAGTATCAGGTGAATATCACATCATCTACCGGAAGGTTCGGCCATCCGGTCACGATCTGGAGTACCGCAGATGATTCCTATAAGGATGGAAATCTTTCCATCAATGGAGAGACAAAGAGCAATGATCTGCTGTTTGAGATCGTCTACGAAGGAACAGCAAAGATACAGTGGGGCATGTTTGCCCACCGGGTAAGTCTTCTGATCCTGCTGTTTGTTTTTCTCGGGCTGCATTGTATCCTCAATGTTCCGAAGATGTATCAGTGGATCTTTAAGAACCGTGTCTGGGTTGCAATCGCGCTGTTTATCTTTATGGTTGGAAATAAATACAACTTTTCTTCCATGGCAGAGTTCGACCCTTATGTACAGCCGGGCGAAGGCTCGGAGTACAGTTATCCGGTATTCGGCAGTTCGCGGTCGATCCGGAGTGATGAGTGGATGGTTTCCCTGCCAAGACTGATGAGTGCGGAGTACAGCGATTATGGCGAATACAATTCGCTGGTACGTGCCGTAAAGTCTACGAATATTGCATCTTCCGGTCTGTATCGGAGCTACAGTGCACTGGCACAGCCGTCGGACTGGGGCTTTTATCTGTTTGGAACGGATTACGGACTGGCATTCTTATGGAACTTTAATATGATCTTTGGCTTTTTGTTCAGCTTTGAATTCTGCCTGATCTTAACGAAGAGAAAGAAGCTGTTGTCCCTGCTTGGTGCAGCTCTGATCTGGTGTTCTTCTTATAATATGTGGTGGTCAACCGTAAACTGGATGTTAATGGGACCGGCAACGCTGGTGTTTGCATATTATTTCCTGACCGAGGAAAAACGGATCAAGCGGGTATTCTTTGGAATCGGAATCGCGGTCTTTGCATCTGCCTTTGTCGTGAACCTCTATCCGGCATGGCAGGTACCGGCAGGTTATCTGTTCCTTATGATCTTAATCTGGATGTTTGCAGAAAACTGGCAGAGAATCCGGCAGTATAAATGGAAGGACTGGATGATCGTGCTTGGTACGATCGCTTTTCTGGTAAGCATCGTGCTCGTATACTTTATCAATGATGCGGAGTATTTACAGGCAGTCACGGACACTGTATATCCGGGACAGCGTGTAAGCTATGGAGGCTTTAGTATCACAAGACTGTTCGGCTATCTTGGAAACTTCCTGATGCCGTACCGCACCTACTCGAATCCGAGTGAGGTGGGCTGCTTTGTGACCTTATTCCCGATTCCGTATCTGTTTGCGATATATGCACTGATCCGCAGTAAGAAAAAGGATCTGCTTACGATCTTACTGCTGATCCCGACAACCTTCCTTGGAATCTACTGCATGGTATCCCTGCCGCCGGTTGTGGCAAAGGTATTGCTTTTGACTTATACCACACCAAAGCGTGCATCGGATATTTTAGGATATGCAATGGTATTATTGTTACTTACCGCATTGGGACGTATGAAAGAGGATGTCAGGGTGCGTTTCCCAGTATCGCTTATCGCATGTGCCGCCGTGATGGCAGTCACCCTGTATGTTACAAGGATCACCTATGCCGGTTATCTGCGCTTCTTATACTTTGCAGTGATCGGTGGAATCATTACGATCGTGTTCGCATTGCTGTTTAGCCGTGCAAAGGAGAAGTGGCGGAATGCGGCAATGATTGTAATGAGTGTGGCAGTGATCGTGACAGGCTACAGTGTCAATCCGCTGATGTATGGGACAGAAGCGGTCACAAGCAGGCCGGTTGCAAAAGAGATCAGCCGTATCGCTGCCGAAGATTCCGAGGGCAAATGGATGGCATTAAGCAGCGGCGTGGTAGGAAACTATATGGTTGCCTGTGGCGCACCGACGATCAACAGTGTCAACTATGTGCCGAATATGGAGATGTGGAAGAAGCTTGACCCGGCCGGAGCAGACGATGAGGTCTATAACCGATATGCCCACATCAACATTGAACTGACGAATAAAGAAACGACGATGGAACTGGCACAGACTGATTTTATCAATTTGTTTTTATCTTATGATGATCTGGAAAAATTAGATGTAAGCTATCTGTATGCTCCATATCCGTTAAAGGATCAGAAGAATGTATCCTTTAAGGAACTGTATCACGAGCGGGATGTTTACTTATATCAGGTACAGTATCAGAAATAGAATGGAGATTCCTATGAAACAGCCAAGAGTATGTATCGCAATGGCAACCTACAATGGGGCTGCCCATATGCGGATACAGTTTGACAGTCTGCTAAAGCAGACGTATGAGAACTTTGTCATTGTGATCCGGGACGATGGATCGACCGATGATACGGTTGCGATCGTAAAAGAATATCAGGACAGGTATCCGGATCGTTTTGTCCTGCTCGAAGATGATGGGGCAAACTTAAGATGTCCGGGCAGCTTTTACCGAATCTTACAGACCTGTGAACCGGCAGATTACTATGGCTTCTGTGATCAGGATGATTACTGGAAGCCGGAGAAGATCGCCTGTGCCGTCGAGGCATTAGAGAAGTTAGATGGAGAAGGAAAGCTGTATCTGGGATCGTATGATTATTATACGCAGGATCATAAGTATATCCGTGCATTTCCCAAGCAGCAGGTGCCGATTACATTAGCAAGGGTCATCTATCATACACCGGCATCGGGCTTTACGCTGATGTTTGATGAGAAGATCCGCCGGAAATATATCTGCGAGGTAGATCCGGGTACCGAGATGCACGACAGATGGCTGATCCGGTGTGCAGTCTGCTTTGAGCAGGTCGTATATGATGAGAGAAGTTTAGCAGAGCATATCCGCTTTGAAGAGTCAGTGACCGCAGAGGACGCAGGAAACAAGAAGCTGCTTACACACTTTATTCAGGACGAGCTGATGTCGGACGTTGCCGTGGAGGCAAAAAAGGATCTCTGCTATTTTGAAAAGGTCTTTGGCGGACAGCTCACACCGCAGGATGCAAAGCTGATCCATACCTTCACGAAGACACATGGATGGGCGAAAAAACTGTTATTTCCACACCGGATGCGTGCAAGGATTCCGGGCGAAATTGCGCTTCGTATACTATTTTTGATCGGAAAAATATAAGGTTTACAAAGTATATGGTAAAATGCTATAATACTATAGTTTTATGATAACAAAGAGAAGGAGGAACTCTTATGAGAACCTATTTAGTAACAGGAGGAGCTGGATTTATCGGATCCAACTACATTCATTATATGTTTCGCAAGTATGACAATGAGATCCGCATTATTAATGTAGACGCTCTGACATATGCAGGAAACCTGGAAAACTTAAAAGACATCGAGGACAGAGACAATTATACATTTATAAAAGCAGACATCACAGATAAGGAAGCAATCAGTAAGATTTTTGCTGAGAATGATATTGACCGCGTGGTACATTTCGCTGCAGAAAGCCATGTAGACAGAAGTATCAAGAACCCGGAAGTGTTTGTACACACAAACGTAATGGGAACTGCTGTTATGCTGAACTGTGCAAAGGCAGCATGGGAGCTTCCGGATGGCAGCTTCAAGGAAGGAAAGAAGTTCCTTCATGTATCTACCGATGAAGTATATGGTTCCTTACCGGATGACGGAAAGAGCTTTTTCTATGAGACAACCCCATATCAGCCACACAGCCCATATTCGGCAAGTAAGGCATCTTCCGATATGTTAGTGAAGTCTTATATTGACACCTATCACTTCCCGGCAAACATCACAAATACATCTAACAACTACGGACCATACCAGTTCCCGGAGAAGCTGATCCCACTGATCATCAACAATGCACTTCATGGCAAGAAGCTTCCGGTATACGGAGACGGAATGAACATCCGTGACTGGTTATATGTAGATGACCATGCAAAGGGTATCGATATGGTACAGGAGCAGGGAAGATTAGGTCAGACCTATAACATCGGTGGTCACAATGAGAAGCGTAACATTGAGATCATCAACATCATCATTGAAACATTACAGGAGATCCTTCCGGATTCCGATCCGAGAAAGGCAAATGTCAGCACAGACCTGATTACTTATGTAGAAGATCGTAAGGGTCATGACAGACGTTATGCGATCGCACCGGATAAGATCAAAGCTGAGATTGGCTGGGAGCCGGAGACAATGTTCAAGGATGGTATTAAGAAGACGATCGCCTGGTATTTAGAGCACGAAGACTGGATGAACAACGTAACAAGCGGTGATTACCAGAAGTACTACCAGGATATGTACAGCAATAAATAGACATGAAAAATACCCCCGGGCATAATCAACTGATTATGACAGAGGGTATTTTTAAATCAGAATGAAGATAGTGTGAAAATATGAAAAAGATTGCATCTGAGAATGTAAAAAATGTATTCATGGTGGTGAGCAGTAACTTTTTTATCATCATGGTTCAACTGCTGATGGGCTTTGTCCTTCCAAAGCAGCTTGGTGTTGTAAATTATGCATATTACAGAGTGTATTACCTGTATGTATCGTATGCCGGACTGATGCATCTGGGATTCGTCAACGGAATCTATTTAAAATACGGAAGCTATAACAATGATGAGCTTCCGGTGGAGAAGTTCCGCGGCTTTGGCAGGATCATGTTCGCCCTACAGCTTGTTGTGGCAGCAGTTCTTACGGTACTGCTTGTACTGCTGCGTGGACAGATGGATACGAGTACGATGATCGCATATGCGTTTGTCATTGTGAATATCCCGCTGATCAATATCAAGTGGTTCTATTCGTCCATCAACCAGTTTACAAAGCGGTTTGTTTCCGACAGTTATGTTACCTATTTACAGAATGTACTGATGTTTTGTATTGTCATGACGGTTGTGATCGGTCACTGGCATAATTTTATCGGGGTATTGATCTTAACGACCATTATGAATCTGATCTGCATGCTGGCAGTCATGGGACAGAACTGGAGAATTATTGCAGGCCCATGCAGGGAGCATGTATGGCAGGAAGCGACGGGACTGATCAAAAACGGATTCTTTCTGATGCTCAGTGAATTTGTGGCAATTATTATCTTAGGAATCGACAGTATCTTTGTACAGAATCTGTTTTCTGTAGAGGATTTTGCGATGTATTCCTTTGCAGTATCGCTGCTTACGGTTATCTATGCCCTGATCAGTACGGTATCGAATCTGGTCTATCCGTATCTGGCGCGCGTAAGTGAAGAGAAGTATGCGGAATATTACAGTCTGATGAGTGATGTGCTCTGTGTGGTCACGGTGATGTCACTGATCGGTTTTTATGTGGCGAAGTTTATTGTAGACAGTTGGATGCAGGAATATACGGACAGTATTCCGATCACAGCGGTCTTGTTTGGAACGATCATTTTCCGTTCCCTGATCATGTTAGTCTGTGGAAATTATTTTAAGGTTCTAAAAATGATCCGGGAGTATACGGTCAATAATATTTTTGCGATCACCATATCGTTTGTACTCAACCTGATCGCATACTTTGTATTTCAGGATTATCTGTATATTGCGCTGGCAAGCCTGTTATCCTTTATCATCTGGTATATCGTGACGGATTATGTATTTATCAAAAAGCTGGCAATACCACTTAGCGGTTGTCTGCCGCGTTATATCTGCATAACACTTGCACTGGCAGCATTCTATCTGCTGCTTAGACTGTCCGGTCTGCTTGCGGCGGTATTGTATTTTGTGATCGCAGTCGTGATCTGCGTGATTTGTTTCCGCAGACAGTTTAAAAAGCTGCTTGGACTGGTAAAAGCGGCAAAATAAGGGATGAAATCTAAAAACAGGTATGCTATAATGCTATAATAGTGCGAAACAAAGTAAGAATAGAGAGGCAGTAACACATTTTGCATATATAATAAGGAGGAGAATTAGAATGAAAGGAATTATTTTAGCCGGAGGTTCCGGAACACGTCTGTACCCATTAACAAAGGCAATCTCAAAGCAGATTATGCCGGTGTATGACAAGCCGATGATCTATTATCCGTTGTCAACCCTGATGTTAGCAGGGATCCGTGAGGTACTGATCATCTCCACACCAAGAGATCTTCCAGTTTTTAAGGAATTACTTGGCGATGGTGCACAGCTTGGCATGTGTTTTGAGTATGCGATCCAGGAGCAGCCGAGAGGACTTGCAGATGCATTTATCATCGGTGAGAAGTTTATCGGGGATGATGCAGTTGCACTTGTATTAGGCGATAACATCTTCTACGGACAGAGCTTTTCTAAGGTCTTAAGATCTGCGGCAGAGCGTACCGAGAAGGACGGCGGAGCAACGATTTTCGGATATTATGTAAGAGATCCGAGAGAGTATGGTGTCGTAGAGTTCGATGAGAACGGCAAGGCACTTTCGATCGAAGAGAAGCCGGCAGAGCCAAAGTCCAACTATGCAGTACCGGGACTTTACTTCTATGATAATAAGGTCGTAGAGATCGCAAAAAATGTAAAGCCTTCCGCCCGTGGTGAGATCGAGATCACAAGTGTCAACAATGCATACTTAGAGGCAGGAACACTTTCCGTTGAGACACTCGGCAGAGGATTTGCATGGTTAGATACCGGAAACCACGACATGCTTCTTGCAGCAGCAGACTTCGTATCCGCATTCCAGAAGCGTCAGGGCTTATACATTTCCTGTATCGAAGAGATCGCATACAAGAGAGGCTTCATTGATAAAGAGCAGTTAGTAAAGCTGGCACAGCCGCTGCTTAAGACAGAGTATGGAAAATACCTGATGGAGATTGCAGAAGGCCTATAACGCGAAAAGTGTTTCTAAAGAAATTGCACCAGAGGGTGCAACGTCAAGAAACACTATGTTTCGCGTTGCAAGAATGCAGAATCAGCATTCTTGTGCAATGAAATAGTAAGATGATGGTAGTGCGAATGCACGTTCAGTGTGCACTGCACGCGTTGCAAGAATGCAAAACCAGCATTCTTGTGCAATGATATAGTTAGAAGACAATAGTGTGAATGCACGTTCAGTGAAAAAGGTTTTTGAGTTAGTTGAATGAAAAGAGGACAGAAAAATGGGAAAGATCAAGGTAACGAATGATTGTAACGGAATTGAAGGCTTAAAGGTGATTGAGCCGGCTGTTTTTGGTGACGAGCGCGGTTATTTTATGGAAACTTATAATCAGCAGGACTTCGCAGAAGCTGGCATTGATGCCGTATTCGTACAGGACAACCAGTCTGCATCGAAAAAGGGTGTATTGCGTGGACTTCATTTTCAGTTGAATTATCCACAGGACAAGTTAGTACGTGTGGTAAACGGAGAAGTGTTTGACGTAGCAGTTGACTTAAGAGAGGGTTCTAAGACCTTTGGTAAGTGGTTCGGTGTTACTTTATCCGCAGAGAATAAGAAGCAGTTCTTTATACCGAAGGATTTTGCGCATGGATTTATCGTACTTTCCGATTATGCAGAGTTCTGCTACAAGGTAACAGATTTCTATCATCCGAATGATGAGGGCGGATTACTCTGGAATGACCCGGATATCGGTGTAGAATGGCCAATGCCGGAAGGAATGACAGAGAAGGATCTGATCTTATCCGATAAGGACAAGGTATGGCACGGAATCAAGGCTTACGCAGAAGATAAGAATAACTGCCGTAAGTAAGGATGATTGAGGAAAACGTATGACTACAGAAATCAACAGCAGGATTAATCCGGTAGAGATGTTCCGGGAACGGAAGATGATCTGGAAGCTTGCGAAAAATGATTTTAAGACCAAGTTTGCAGGGTCCTATCTTGGTACGATCTGGGCGTTTATCCAGCCGGTTGTTACGGTTCTTGTCTACTGGTTTGTATTTGAAAAGGCACTAGGAGCCGCAAGCCAGCTTACCCGTGCAGGAATTGCTGCACCATTTATTATCTGGCTGATGGCAGGTCTTGTCCCATGGTTCTTTTTTCAGGATGCCATGATCGGGGCAACGAATACACTGCTAGAATATAATTATCTGGTAAAAAAAGTAGTATTCAAGATCAATATACTGCCGGTGGTCAAGATTATATCTGCCTTGTTCGTACATCTGTTTTTTATGGGTGTTGCTATTTTGATCTGCTGTGTGTATGGTTACTATCCGGATCTGTATATGCTTCAGATCATCTATTATGCAGTCTGCATGATCCTGCTTGTGGCAGGAATCACCTATGCGACCAGTGCGATCGTAGTATTTTTCCGCGATATGTCACAGATCGTAAACATTGCATTACAGGTTGGTGTCTGGGCGACACCGATCATGTGGAACATTGATTCACCGGAGATGGCACAGCGGATCCCGTCGATCGTGATGACGATCTTAAAGCTGAATCCGATGTATTATATCGTCAATGGATACCGTGATGCACTGATCAATAAGGTATATTTCTGGGAGTATCCGGGACTGACCGCTTATTTCTGGATCTTTACGATCGTGGTGCTGTTTCTTGGAACGACCATCTTCAAGAAGCTGCGTATCCATTTTGCAGATGTTTTATAGGATAGGAAACAGATATGGAAAATATTGCAATTAAAGTAGACCGGGTCAGCAAGGTATACCGTCTGTATGATAAGCCGACAGACCGTATCCGGGATGCACTTGGTTTCTCAAAGAAAAAAAGATATAAAGAGCATTATGCATTGAACAACGTAAGCTTTGATGTGAAAAAGGGTGAGTCGATCGGAATCATCGGAACGAATGGTTCCGGTAAGTCGACGATCCTTAAGATCATCACCGGCGTTCTGAATCCGACTGAGGGTGAGGTCACGGTAGATGGACGTATTTCGGCACTGCTGGAGTTAGGCGCAGGCTTTAATATGGAATATACCGGCATCGAGAACATTTATCTGAACGGAACGATGAGCGGTTTTACGAAGGAAGAAGTCGATGCGAGAATGCAGGATATTTTAGACTTCGCAGACATCGGGGACTTCGTACACCAGCCATGTAAGACGTATTCTTCCGGTATGTTTGTCCGCCTTGCATTTGCAGTGGCGATTAACATTGATCCGGAGATCTTAATTGTCGATGAGGCATTGTCGGTTGGAGATGTCTTTTTTCAGGCAAAATGTTATAAGAAGTTTGAAGAGTTTAAGAAGTTAGGCAAGACGATCCTGTTCGTCAGCCATGACTTAAGCAGCATCAGCAAGTATTGCGACCGCGTTGTTTTACTGAATAAGGGTGATAAGTTGGCAGAAGGATCTCCGAAGGAAATGATCAGTCTGTATAAGAAGCTTTTGGTCGGACAGGCAGATGGCGGTAAGATTGCAGCTGAGGGCACACAGTCATCCGGAAAACAGGATGCACTCTGGAAGTCGAATTACACCATTAATCCGGCACTGGATGAGTATGGAAACGGAGCTGCCAATATCATTGATTTTGCGGTCATTGATGAAGATGGAAACTGTACGAATTCCATCATCAAGGGAACACGTTTTCAGATCAAGTCAAAGGTGCATTTTAACGAAGTAGTACAGAATCCGATCTTTACCTTTACCTTTAAAAATATCAAGGGAACAGCGATCACCGGAAGCAATACGATGATAGAGAAGGTGGATATTGGAACAGCGTCACCGGGTGAGACTTATGTTGCAACCTTTGAACAGGACATGTATTTACAGGGAGGCGAATATCTGCTTTCCATCAGCTGTACTGGATATGCCGGAGGCGATTTTACGGTTTATCACAGACTGTATGATGTGATCAGCGTGACGGTGATCTCGGATAAGGATACCGTTGGATTTTATGATATGAATTCCGAGACGACGATCGATAAGGTCGAAGCTTAGGAAAAGACAGGACGATTCGTATAAGGAGTGTATGCAGATGAATACTTCGTCAGAAGGCTTACAGAGTATTCTTGAAATAGTACAAAACACACCGGAAACTGAATATCAGAATGTAATTGTGGAACGTAAGGATTATGAGGTGATGTACCACCTCTCTCCGGTACGTTCCAATCTGCTATCATGGCTGCCGATCAGGGAAACAGACTGTGTGCTGGAGGTGAATGCAGAATGTGGCGCATACAGCGGTACACTGGCAGAGCTCGCAGCAGAGGTTGTATGCATGGAGCGTGACGCACAGATGTGTGAGATCAACCGGGCACGTAACAAGGGCAGGACAAACCTCAGCTACCGGATCGGAGGCATGGATGTGCTTACGGATACAGATCGGGAAGCCTTTGACTGGATCATTGTAACCGGAGAGGATTTGGAAAAAATCGCAGAGCTTCATTCTTATCTGAAGCCGTCCGGTACCCTCGTGCTTGCAGCAGCGAACCTCTTCGGGGAGAAGTACTGGGCAGGTGTACGCCGTGATCCGGCTGCATGCAGCAGAAAATATCTGGAAAAGCGATTAGAAGAAAGCGGGTATACAGATACCCGGATCTATTATCCGTATCCGGATCATCTGTTCCCGATGATGATTCATTCCGATGCATTTCTTCCTTCACCGGGGGAGCTGCATCATAATCGGAGAAACTTTGGTGAAATGCGTTATGAGTATTTTGATGAGACAGGTGCATTTGATCAGATCTTAAAAGAAGATATGTATGGTGCATATGCAAACTCCTACCTGATCCTTGCAGGAGGCAGGGAACGCAGAAGGAAAGAACGCGAGGCGATCTTTGTAAAATATTCCGATGAACGAAGCCCGGAATTCGCAGTCCGTACCGATATTCTTGCCGATAACAATGGAAAACGATATGTGGAAAAGACGGCAGTTTTACCTGCCGGAATATCCCATTTACAGCATATAGAAGACTGTTATAGGAAACTGAGTGAACGGTATCGTAACAGCGGTCTGCTTGTGAATGTATGCAGCCGTGACAGCAGGGGATTATCCCTTGCTTATGTGGAGGGCAGGTCACTTGCAGATGTGTTCAAGCATAGCATACAACAGGGGAGAAAAGAAGAAGCAGAAGATTTCCTTCAGAAATATATCCGCTTTGTCAGGATGGATGATACAGATCCGGCAGAACGGAAGGAATTTGCAATGACAGAGCAGTTTCGGGAAGTATTCGGAGACGTAACGCTGCCGGAGCATTTGCAGGCGGGATGCGGATTGGATATTGATATGATTTTTCCAAACCTTATCCTCGATGAAAACGGATGGAATCTGCTTGATTATGAATGGACGTTTGATTTTCCGATACCCTATCATTATGTGATCTATCGGGCATTGTTTTATGAATCGCTTGAACAGGACGGGAAAGAATTCGTGTTGGATGAATGGCTGGCAAAGGTGGGGATCACCGAAGCTGAGGTGCCGGTATATGAGCAGATGGAAGTATCCTTCCAGCAGTATTCGCGAAGAGGGATCGTACCGACGAGAGATATGCAGAAGCTGATCGGCTATCCTGTGATCTCTGTACCTGACATGGAACATCAGATCGATGATCTGAACAAGGAGATCCATGAGATATCAGAAAAGCTTTATGAGAAAAGTGTGGAAGCAGAACGGTATCGGGTACAGTTAGCCGCGATCGAACAGACAAAGCTCTGGAAACTCCGGACAAAAGTAAGAAACCTGATAACAGGGAGGACTTAGATGAAAGCAAAAGAACAGACAAAACGTTTAATTATGTTCTGGATGAAGGTACTGGTTGTATTGATCCAGACGGGGATGTATGCATGGCTGTGGCTGACGGAGCTGCAGGGGTATATGCGGAGAGAATATGTCAGAGGACATATGGCGATCGTTCTGCTGTATTTTGTACTGATCGTTGTATTTGCCAAGGCATTTGGTGGTTATAAGGTCGGGTATCTCAGAAACTGGGACGTGATCTATACACAGATACTGGCTGTACTTGTGACAAACGGTATCACATACATCCAGCTTTGTCTGATGGGACCTTGGAAACTGACCGAACATGTAAGTCCGTTTCTGGTATTAACCGGAGCAGATATTGTACTAATGGTGGTCTGGATTATCTTTATGCGGTGGATTTATGCGAATCTGTTTCCACCACATCAGATGCTTTTGATCCATGGCGACATCAGTCCGGATGCGATCATGCATAAGCTGGCTACCAGAGAAGATAAGTTCCATATCAAAGAGACGGTTCATATCAACAAGGGCGTGGAAGCCGTATTAGATAAGATCGATCAGTATGAAGTGGTACTGATCGGTGACATACCGGCACATGAGCGAAATATTTTTCTGAAGTATTGTTTTGCAAGAAATATCCGCTGTTACAGTATTCCAAAGATCTCGGATATTATGATCACAAGTGCGGCAAATATTGAATTGTTTGACTCACC
>CACZPJ010000106.1 GCA_902782995.1 uncultured Lachnospiraceae bacterium
TCGTGAACTAACTGCCAACTACAACCATACAAGTTCAGCAAAGGCTTCACTTGTGGTTTTCGTAAGCAGTGGATTTCACTCGCAGCTAAAGACGCAAATAAAAGTTTGCTTTACACATTTTGTGCATTTTGCCCCTTTGACTTTTATAAAGCAGCTTTTGACACCTAAGTCCCATATAGCAAAGACAGGATAAACATCCATGCTCTGACGTTTATCCTGTCTTATCTGTAAAGCGGTAACTACCGTCTTATGATTCTGCCTCTATCGCAGCCATCTCCTGCTCATACCGGTCAAGTATGATCTGCTGGATCTTATTCCTGGTATCCGAATTGATCGGATGTGCAATATCCCGATATTCACCATCTGCTGCTTTGCGGCTTGGCATTGCAATAAACAATCCCTTTTCCCCATCAATTACCTTAATATCATGTACGACAAATTCTTCATCAATCGTAATGGATACGATTGCTTTCATCTTGCCTTCTTTTTCTACCTTGCGTATCCGCACATCAGTTATCTGCATATTTCTGCCCCTTTCCATCTGTACCTTCTGCAAATGTGCATTCGCATATATCCTGTATACTGATCTGTTCTAGAACTTCTGTCCAGTTCATATCATGTAACGTTCATTGTGCTCTAAAACAACCTTTACCCCATTGTCACCACAGTAATAGGTATTTGCTTTTAATGTACCTCTGCTCTCTACAATGCAGTTCTCGATATGTGTGTTATCTCCGATATAAACATCATTCAAAATGATGGAATTCTTGATCACACAATTCTTACCGACAAATACATTCCGAAACAGAATGGAATTCTCGATCTTACTGTTAATGATACATCCGCTCGAAACAAGACTGTTATGAACATCCGATCCGGTATTGAACTTCGCCGGCGGACAGTCTGCGATCTTGGAATATACCAGTGGATAATCACGGAAGAAATACTGTCTTACATCCGGCTGTAAGAAGCTCATATTTGTCTCATAGTAAGAATCTACCGTAGAAATATTGCTCCAGTATTCCGTCATCTTATATCCATAGATCCGCTTCATATTCTTATAACGGATCAGAATATCGGTAACGAAATCATATCTGCCCTCTTCCTGGCATCTCTCTAACATCTCAATGAGCTGTCTTCTGCGGATGATATAGATTCCGGTTGAGATCGTGTTCGAATGTGCTACCATCGGCTTTTCTTCGAACTCTGTAATTCTGGAATCCTCATTCATGCGTACCACACCAAAGCGGCTGATATCCGCATCCGATGGCATATCCTTACATACGACAGTAATATCTGCCTTCTTCTGGATATGATAATCTAATACCTTGTTGTAATCTAACTTATAGACACAGTCCCCACCTGTAATGATCACATATGGTTCATGCTGTCTCTTTAAGAAGTCGATGTTCTGATACATTGCATCTGCTGTACCACGATACCACCAACTGTTATCTGCGGTGATCGTCGGTGTGAATGTAAACAGTCCACCCTGCTTTCTACCAAAATCCCACCATTTGGATGAGCTTAAATGCTCATTTAAGGATCTGGAATTATACTGTGTCAGCACAGCTACCGTCTGCACATGGGAATTGCTCATGTTGCTCAAAGCAAAATCGATACAACGATAACTTCCGCCTACCGGCATAGCAGCAATCGCTCTTTTCTTCGAAAGGTCCTGCATCCGGCTGTTATTTCCACCTGCTAAAATAATACCTAATGCCTTCATGATCTGTCACCTTCCTTAATTATGTATTCTCCACTAGCCAACTGGTTGTCCGGGTAATCCTCGACGGTTGTCTCACCGGAAATTGCGGTATTCTTTCCAACCGATACCCCATCCGGGATCACAGAATCCTCACCTACTGTAACAAGATCAAACGCATATACCTTCGGATTCAGCTTGCTTTCCGCAAATTCTCCCACACCAAGATGTGTGCCTGCACCAATCTTACATCCTTCGGCAACGATTGCTTTTTCTATTACGCTGTTCTCGCCGATCACCGTATCCTTCATAATGATAGAATCACGGATAACCGCGCCCTTTCCAATGGTGACACCGGAACCGATTACAGATCCGTAGACCTCACCATATACTTCTGTACCTTCCCCAATAATACTCTTATCTACAACAGACTCAGAAGAGAAATACTGCGGAGCGATCACATCACTCTTCGTATAGATCTTCCAGTATTCTTCGTACAGATTAAACTCCGGAATCAGGTCGATCAGTTCCATATTAGCTTCCCAATAAGAGCCAAGCGTTCCTACATCCTTCCAGTATCCGTTATACTCATATGCAAATAACCGCTTTCCATTCTCATGGCAATACGGAATAATATGCTTTCCGAAGTCACAGTTACTCTGATCCTTCAATGTAAGAAGACTGTCTCTTAATACTTTCCAGCTAAAGATATAGATTCCCATAGAAGCCAGATTGCTTCTTGGATGCTCCGGTTTCTCCTCGAACTCGGTAATCCGCTTCTCCTCATCCGTGATAACTACACCAAAGCGGCTTGCTTCCTCGATCGGAACCGGCATCGCTGCAATGGTAACATCTGCATTATTCGCCTTATGGAAATCCAGCATTACCTCATAATCCATCTTATAGATATGATCTCCGGATAAGATCAGTACATAATCCGGATTATAGCTCTCCATGTACTTTAAATTCTGATAAATCGCATTCGCAGTACCGGAATACCACTCACTATTATCGCTCTTCTCATACGGTGGAAGTACGGTTACACCACCATTATTGCGGTCTAAATCCCACGGAATACCAATTCCGATATGTGTATTCAGACGTAACGGCTGATACTGTGTCAGTACACCGACGGTATCAATCCCTGAGTTAATACAGTTACTAAGCGGAAAATCAATGATTCTGTACTTTCCACCAAATGTTACAGCCGGTTTTGCAACACCTGAAGTCAAAACCCCAAGGCGGCTCCCCTGCCCGCCTGCCAAAAGCATGGCAATCATCTCTTTTTTAATCACGTCATTCACCTCTCGTCATATGCTGAGTTTTCTTGTATATAAAATTATACCACATAAGTATTACTTTGTACATCATTTTGCACAATATTTTAATTGTTTAAAAAATATTTTCAATAAATTGCACAATACTTTTCGCTGCTTTTTTCATTTTCGATGAGTTTTTTTATCAACTTTGCGAAATTTTACGATACTTTCCGTTTCCTTCTTCCATATCCTTTGATCTGCAAGGATTTTCATTTGCAAATTTTGCATATATGGTTATAATAAGGAAGTAACCAAAAGGTTCGAAAAAACATATCAGGCAGGTAATTATTATGTACAAAATCAATTTTAAACAGCCGATTCACGTTCATTTTATCGGTATCGGCGGTATCAGTATGAGCGGACTTGCCGAGATTCTTCTCAAGGAAGGATTCAAGATCTCAGGCTCTGATGCCAAACGCTCCCAACTTACAGATAATCTTCATGCAAAAGGCGCAACGATCTACATTGGCCAGACTGCATCTAATATAGAAGAAAGACCGGATCTGATCGTCTATACAGCCGCAATCCACGCGGACAATCCAGAATTCGCTGCTGCCAAAGCTGCTGATATTCCGATGTTAACCCGTGCAGAACTGCTTGGACAGATCATGGCAAACTACAAGAACTCCATTGCTGTTGCAGGTACACATGGCAAGACCACAACAACTTCCATGGTTTCACAGATCCTGCTGTGTGCCGTGAAAGATCCGACGATCTCAGTGGGTGGTATCCTCGATTCCATCGGCGGCAATATCCGTGTCGGAAGTTCTGACGTATTTGTCACAGAAGCCTGTGAGTACACGAACAGCTTTTTGAACTTCTATCCGAAATACAGCATTATCACAAGTGTAGAAGCAGAGCATCTTGATTTCTTTAAAGATATTGATGATATCTGCTGTTCCTTCCATAAGTTTGCTTCTAATACTGCAAGCGATGGTTCTGTCATCATCAATGGGGAGATTGAACATTTTTCCGCCATCGTAGATGGGCTTGACCGCAATATCATTACTTATGGTTTATGCGACACCTGTGATTTTTATGCCAAAAATATTACATTTAATGAAAAAGCCTGTGCAACCTATACGGCAATGCACGGCGATACAGAGCTTGGTACGATCACATTAAGCGTACCGGGCAGACACAACGTTGCCAATTCACTTGCATGTATCGCGCTCTGCTTACAGCTCGGCATCTCCATGGAGGACATCACCCGTGGACTGCTTGCCTTTGGCGGTACACACAGACGTTTTGAATACAAGGGCACGAAAAACGGTGTTACGATCATCGACGATTATGCACACCATCCAACCGAGGTTGCCGCAACACTGACCGCTGCGCAAAACTATCCGCACGGACGGATCATCTGTGCCTTCCAGCCGCATACCTACTCCCGTACCAAGGCATTCTTAGATGATTTTGCAAGAGTCCTTTCGATGGCAGATATTGTTGTATTAGCAGACATCTATGCAGCCCGTGAGAAGAACACGATCGGAATCAGCTCGAAGGATCTGTTAGAAAAGTTAAAGGAAAAGGGCTGTGAAGCATACTACTTCCCTTCTTTTGCAGAGATCGAACAGTTTTTATCCGAAAAATGCATAAACAATGACCTGTTGATAACTATGGGTGCCGGAGATATATACCAGGTGGGCGAAAACCTGCTTAAATAAAAAGTTATCCACATTATCCACATTAAATTGTCGATGAATCAAAAAATTTAATGTGGATTTTTTCTGCATTTTTCGCGGAAATATTTTTTGATCCTTCGACCGCTTTTTTACAAGAAAAACCTGTCTTTTGAAACTTTATGCCGGCGTAAGCTTTATTTTGTTATCCACATTATCCACGCTGTCCACAATTTTGCAATCCCTTGATTTTACTGGGTTTGCGGCAAAAATAAGACTTCTCATTTCAATTTTCTTATGCTATAATGTGCACGTTAAGAGAGAGGTTTACGTTATGAAGGACATTACATTACATACGGACAGTAAAACGACTGCCACCTGCGTACCAAACGCATTTATAGACAATTTCATGGCAGATGCCAATGGGGAATTTGTCAAAATCTATCTATATCTGCTCCGCTGCATAAATTCCGCAGAGGATTTTTCGATTGCGCGCATGGCAGACAAGTTCGAGCATACCGAGAAGGATATTGCAAGAGCCTTAAAGTACTGGGAAAAAATGCATATTCTGAAGTTAGAGTATGATGCAGACAACCGCTTAAGCGGAATCTGTCTGTTAGACTCGAATCAGGAACGCGAGGAAGATCCGGTCGACGATCTGACGGACTCCCTGTCTGAGCTTTTATCCGGCTCTATGGAACATACAGCTCATTCCATGGAACAGGAATCCAGCTTCATGGAACCTGAGGAAGAACCAGAACCGGCTCCTGCTGCTCCGATGCAGATGGAAGCTCCTTCCATGATCCCGGAGGAAAAAGTGATCCGCCCATCCTATACCAGTGATGAGATCATGCTCTTCCAGCAGAATGAAGATGTTCAGGATCTGATGTTTATTGCAGAAAAATATCTGGGACGCACGTTAAACCCAAGTGACATCAATGCTATTTTATACTGGCATGAGACACTGCATTTCTCGATCGACCTGATCGAATACCTGATCGAATATTGTGTCGATAAGGGGCACCGCAGCATCCGTTATATGGACAAGGTTGCCTTAGCATGGGCAGATTCCCAGATCACAACCGTAGAACAGGCGAAGAAATCATCCGGTCAGCACAGCCAGATTTATTATGGAGTTATGAAAGCATTCGGTATCTCCGGACGCAATCTGGTAGAGTTTGAGATGGAATTCATCGACAAATGGACAAAGACCTTCGGTTTTTCCATGGACATCATCGGGGAAGCCTGCAAGCGTACCATTCAGGCGATCCATCAGCCAAGCTTTGACTATGCCGACTCCATTTTAGTAAACTGGAACAAGAACCATGTACAGAGCTTACAGGACATTGCCGTCCTCGACTCTGCTTACCAGAAGAACAAGGCTGCCAAAAGTGCAATCCCATCCTCCCGCGCAACCGCAGCGAAGGGTACCGCAGCCAAAAACCGTTTTACCAATTATCCGCAGCGTTCCTATGATTATGTGGAATTAGAAAAACAGCTTTTAAACAGTTCCAAATAGTGCCAGATCTGCACAGAAATGAGGATTACCATGCCACTGAGCAACGCACAGTACGACGCGATCATCCGCGGATATCATGCAAGACAATTAAAGAACCAGCATCTTCTTGAAGAGCGTAAGAAGGAAGTCTACGATCAGGACAGCCGTCTTGCCGGAATCGATGCAGAAATATCCGCCACCTCCGTTTCCTGTGCCAGACAGCTTTTAGAGGGGGATGATGATGCGATCACTTCCCTAAAAAAGCGGATCCATGAACTGCATGCAGAAAAGGAAGCGATCCTTACCCGCCTTGGTTACAAGCCGGATTATCTGCTTCCAATATATACCTGTCCGGATTGTAAGGATACCGGATATATTAACAATAAACGCTGCCACTGTTTTGTACAGGCGGCGATCGACTTAGTCTACACACAGTCGAACATCAAAGAGATCCTAAGCCGTGAGAATTTTTCCACGTTTTCCTATGAGTATTACTCAGATGAGATCACCAATCCTGCGACCGGGCTTTCTTCGCTTCAGACTGCAAAGGATGCCGTTGCGACCTGCAAGAAGTTTATTGCAGACTTTGATGATTCCTTTGAGAATCTTTGTTTCTACGGAGAATCCGGTGTCGGAAAGACCTTTCTTTCGAACTGTGTTGCCAAGGAACTATTAGACAGTGGACATTCCGTAATCTACTTTACGGCATTCCAGTTATTTGATATATTTGAGAAGAACACATTTGAAAAAGACAGCGATGCGATCGCAGCTCATCAGAATATCTTCGACTGTGACCTGCTCATCATTGATGATCTGGGTACAGAGCTTGCGAATTCCTTTACGATCTCACAGCTTTTTCTGTGCATCAACGAACGCATCCTGCATAAGAAATCGACCCTGATTTCAACCAACCTCAGTATGGGAGATCTTGCCGCGACTTATTCCGAGAGGATCTGTTCCCGCATTTTCAATTCCTATACACTGATCAAGCTCTTCGGAGATGATATCCGTCTGAAGAAAAAGCTTCGCTAAAACACGAATTCATTAGATGATACCGTCTATTGAAATATAAAACTAAGTATAAGAACAATTATATGGAGGAACCTATTCATGTCAGATCTTAGAAATCTTGAAACTATCCCTGCCGGCGCTCTGGGACTGATCCCATTAGAGAGCTGCAAAACCATCGGTGCAAAAGTTGATAAGTATCTTGTTGACTGGAGAGAGACCAGAGAAAACGCCCACAAAAACAGTATGGCATTCAAAGGCTACAAACGTGATACTTATATTGTTAAAACAGACGTTCCACGTTTTGGTTCCGGTGAAGCAAAAGCGATCATCAAAGAATCTGTTCGTGGCTATGACTTATTTATCTTAGTTGATGTTACAAACCACAGCCTGACTTATTCCCTCTGTGGACATACCAATCATATGTCTCCGGATGATCACTACTCTGATCTGAAACGTATCATCGCTGCTGCCGGTGGAAAGGCAAGAAGAATCACGGTTATCATGCCATTCTTATATGAGAGCCGTCAGCATAAGCGTACGACCCGTGAGTCCTTAGACTGTGCTTTAGCACTTCAGGAACTGATCGCTATGGGTGTTGATAACATTATCACCTTCGATGCACATGATCCTCGTGTACAGAACTCTATTCCACTTCAGGGATTCGAGACTGTCCAGCCTGCATACCAGTTTATGAAGGGTATCTGCAAGCATGTTGACGATCTTCAGATCGACAATGAGCACATGATGATCATCAGCCCGGATGAAGGTGCTACCGGCCGTGCGATCTATCTCTCCAGCGTACTTGGCATTGATATGGGTATGTTCTACAAACGTCGTGATTACAGCCGTATCGTAGACGGACGTAACCCGATCGTTGCACATGAGTTCTTAGGTTCTTCCGTAGAAGGAAAAGACGTTCTGATCATCGATGACATGATCTCCTCCGGCGAGAGTATGATTGATGTTGCTACTGAGTTAAAGAAGAGAAAAGCAAGACGTATCTTCGTTGTTGCTACCTTCGGTCTTTTCACAAACGGTATGGAGAAGTTCGATGAGGCAGTAGAAAAGGGTATCATCTACAAGGTGGTTACCACAGACCTTGCTTACCAGTCACCGGAATTATTAAGCAGAGATTACTATATCAGTTGTGGCATGAGCAAATACATCGCTTACATCATCGACACCTTAAACCACGATGCTTCTATCAGCGATCTGCTCGATCCAAACGAGAGAATCCAGAAGCTCGTTGCCAAATACAAAAAAGAGCACAACCAGAAATAAACAGCACATTTCTGATTCCAAAACAGGCAGTCCACATCATTGTGAACTGCCTGTTTTTATGATTCCATTCTCCTCTGATCTATGTTCCTAATATCGTAGAAATACCACCAGAAAGAATAGAAGCAATGCTGCAAAAAGAATACCGACTGCAATCCGTCCGATCTTCCTTTCCCGCTTTGTTATCTTCTTTCCTTCCTCTAATTCCATTTCATGCTCTAACATTCCTACATTCTGTGCCATATTGCGCATCATGTCATTTCCATGTCCATCTCCGATCATAACTGTTCCCCCCTTTTTCTGCACATACATTCTGTAATATGCTCTGCCTTTACCTGTCAATTATACAAGCTAAGAATAATAATACAAAGTATCTAGTATCTTTATTATACAGCCGGCAGACGAAAATATGCAATCAGAAATCCTCACCGTTTTCTGTTATAGAATGTAATTTTCTATACAGATTCGGGTATCAAAAGATGTTTTCAAATTTTATAATTGACAAAATGCACAAAAGATGCTCCGCAAACATTTGCAACGCTCATCGTGAACTAACTGTTAACTACAACCATACAAGTTCAGCAAAGGCTTCACTTGTGGTTTTCGTAAGCAGTGGATTTCACTCGCAGCTAAAGGCGCAAATAAAAGTTTGCTTTACATATTTTGTGCATTTTGCCCTTTTGACTTTTATAAAGCATCTTTTGACACCCGAATTCGATATAAAAAAAGGAACTGCATACGCAGTTCCTTTCATCATTAAACTCAATATGTTATGTATCTTAGAACAGGTTCACCTGACCTGCATATTTCTGATTTACAACATAATATGCCTTGCCGTCTTCCGGCTTTAAATATACCTGAAGGCTCTTGATTGCGGATGCCTTATGACCATCTGCTACATATGCAGCCTTTGCTCTTTCTACTACGTCTGCTACAACGTCTTCACGATTATTGAACTGGATAAATACTTCTGGCACGAGTACTTCCTCCTTCTTCTCTGCTACTTTTTTTGCTGCCTTCTTAACTGTCTTCTTTGCTGCTGTCTTTGTCTCTGCTGCCTTAGCTGCAACCTTCTTCTCTTCAGCTGCTGCTTCCTTCTTTACAGCTTCAACCTTTGCTGCTGTCTTTGTTTCTTCTGCCTTAACTGCATCCTTCACTTCTGCAACCTTTTTCTCAACTGCTGCTTTTGTCTCTTTGACTGCTGCTGCGGTTGTCTTTGCAACGGTCTCACTTGCTGTCTTTACAGATGCCTTTGCTGCTGTTACTTTTTCGGTAGCTTTCTCCCCTGTTGTCTTGATTCCTGCTTTAATGTCTGCTGCCGTTCCTGCTGGTTTCTTCTCCATAATTGAATTCCCTCCTGCAAACTATTCACACACTAAAAATTTCTCCATTGCCAACAATGCTTCTTCTTCATCCTTACCATCTGCTACGATATTCACTGACATTCCCTTGGAAGGATTAAAAGCCATGATCCCCATAATGCTCTTTGCATTTATCTTGCGGTTATTGCTTTCCAGCGTAATGTTGCTGTCGAACTTACATGCAACCTGTACTAATTCCGCAATCGGATTATCATACTCTTTCGAAACATTTGAAACGATAATTTCTTTTCTGCTCATGTTCTCCCACTTCCTTATACTTATTAGTACAAACCCTAATATATCCTATTAAAATCCAATTTGCAAGCGACTTACGCATTTTGTGTTATTTGTGCCAAAGCAATTACGAAAGTTTGGAAAAAATTATGCAACATTATGTATAAGAAATCGGCTTTTATCCTCTATTTTCACGTTCCGTTCGGATCACCTGCTGAAATTCCTTCACATCCTTTGCGATGACACCGCTTAATGCGAGCAGACAGATCAGGTTCGGAACTGCCATTAATGCATTCGCAATATCCGAGAAATTCCAGACGATGTCAAGTGCTGTTGTTGCCCCGATATAGACAACCAGTGAAAAGAGGATACGGTATACCATATTATACTTATGCGTGCCAAACAGATACTCAAATGCTTTTTCACCATGATACTCCCAGCCGAGGATCGTCGAAAATGCAAACAACGCAATTCCGATGCAGACCAGGTACCCACCTGCTTTTCCAAGCACGGTCTCAAACGCCAGGATCGTAAGTGCAGAGCCCTTCACCAGCTTATCATAGGAATAGACCCCATCTTCCCAAAAGTGATACCGTTCACCGGCGGTATCGACAAAGTCACCGGTAAGTGAAGTAAGTCCGGTATCCATACGATTACCATCCGCATCTGCCGCTGTCAGTGTAAGCACACTGCCATCTCCTGTATTCGTAAGTACTGCCTGTGCGCCATCCAGCTCTACCGTATAATCTGTCTCAATCTCTTTTTCATTATCATCCACTGTATAAACAACCAGTGCATTACCCTCTGTCACATAACGTCCGACCGCACTCTGCTCCGTTGTTCCAAGAACACCCGAGCTTGCAATGCAAAGTCCCGTAATCGTACACACCACGATCGTATCCCAGAAGGTTCCGGTCATATTGATGTAACCCTGTCTGACCGGATGATCGGTCGTTGCTGCTGCCGCTGTGATCGCAGCCGATCCCATACCTGCTTCATTCGAAAAGACACCTCGCGCTACTCCGAAACGCATTGCATTCATCATAGCTGCGGTAATCGCTCCACAGAGTCCACCACCAACTGCCTTCACGCTGAATGCCATCTGAAAGATCATCGCCACGCCGGCAGGTACTTCCTTAATATTGCCGATAATTACGATCAGTCCTGCGATCACATAAAAGATCGCCATAAATGGTACGACCACCGAAGATACTTTCGAGATCGTCTTGATTCCACCCACAATTATAACTAATGCAAGCAGTGTTAAAATTATGCCACAAATTACCGTAGAAAGTCCGAAGGTAGAATGCAGTGCATCCGAGATTGAATTTGCCTGTGTCATATTTCCGATTCCAAAGGAAGCGATCACTGCAAAAAGGGCAAACAGCCAGCCAAGTACCGCGCCAAGCTTCTTATGCTTAAATGCCTTTTTCATCGTATACATCGGGCCACCGGACATCTCACCCTTTTCGTTTACTTCCCGGTACTTGATCGCAAGCATACACTCACTGAACTTCGAGGACAATCCAAAGGCTGCCGAGAGCCACATCCAGACCAATGCTCCCGGACCACCGGATACCATCGCAGTTGCAACACCGACGATATTACCGGTTCCGATCGTTGCTGCCAGTGCCGTTGTAAGTGCGGAAAATGGTGAAATATCTCCTTCTCCGCGGCTCTTTGTACGTGCTTCCTTACTCAGCGTCATCTTCAGTGCATAGCCCAGATTCCTCCATGGTGCGAACCGAAGCCGGATCGTTAAAAAGATTCCAGTTCCGACTAACAGCACCAGCATAAATGGTCCCCAGACAAAGTCATCTACCTGACTGATCACATGTGCTAACTTTTCCATACCTAACCCTCATTTCTGCGCACGTTTTTTGTGCTGCACACAATAAGTGCGCATAGTGAGTTTGTGTCAAGTGCGCGCAGACACAAATCTCAAGTGTGAAACATCTTATTTTTCACACCAATCTCTCCTATCTCATATACTTAATAATATCTTCCGCTCCCCGGATACATGCAGGCTTTTGCCGTATTGGATTAGGGTGTCCAAAGATGTTTTCAAATTATATAATTGACAAAATGCACAAAAGATGTTCCGCAAACATTTGCAACGCTTATCGTGAACTAACTGCCAACTACAACCATACAAGTTCAGCAAAGGCTTCACTTGTGGTTTCCATAGGCAGTGGATTTCACTCGCAACTAAAAGCGCAAATAAAAGTTTGCTTTACATATTTTGTACATTTTGCCCTTTTGATTTTTATAAAGCATCTTTTAAACAAAAAGAAGAGACAACGTTATACGTTATCTCTTCTTCGAGCGAAATTAATATTTTCTATATTTTACCATGTTCTCGCAAAATGTCAATCCCGCAAATATGCAAGAAATACATTTCCACTCTGCTTAAACAGATCTGTGGCTTCTTCTAATGTCATCCGCTTGTTTGATCCTGCTGCCGGATCAAAGACTGTTACGCTGTTGACATCGTAACCAACGATCAGCACTGCATCCGTACCACTTGTCATTGCAAAGACCGGCGTTCCCTTATTGACGTAGTAGAGCACTTCTTCTAAGTTACATCCGGTCAGATCTAAGACTGTCTTACCCTGCATGGTATCGGTCAGAACCGTCTGCGGTGTATCACCACGGTCTATGAGTGTCTGCACTCCGACATTTAATTCTTCCCTGCCTAACATCGCATTTATACATTTAGCAATCGTTCCGCTTCCTGCATCCGCATCTCCGACCGTTACCGTAAGCGCACTCTGTAATGTCTTTTTCGCACGCTTCCAGATATACTTCTGCGAATCGTCAAGCACCACGCCCATTTTATCATTCGCAGTATCGATCGCATCAGAAACATTCTCCGTCACACAAAGAACCCTGCCCCTTGCATACGCATAGTAATACGGTGCATGTTCGCCTTCCTCGATCGCAATATCCTTTGACTGCTCTAAGATGATCTGCTCCGGCGTCTGTAACTTCTTCGCTGTCAGCTCTTCCTCCGAAGTCAGCACCAGTTGATACTGTGTCTGCTTTTCTTCGGTTACGGTTGACGCAACCGTTACCAGTTCATCCGTATCTGCTTCCCGGTTCATGATCGTATCCTGATCTGCGTCGACATATGCAACACCGTTATACTGCATCCGGTTTAAGTAAATCGTGTAATCCTTGATCTCAATTCCGGAAATATAATAACTATCCTTCTCATAGGACTTAAGCTGTGGATGATCCGCTTCCCCGGTTGCAAGGATGCGGACACAATGCATCGGGTATACGGTATTTCCTGCGGTATCTACCGTCACCATATCCGTCTTTGCCTCACCATAGATAAAGTCGTCCTCCATAAAGCCAAGCGGACGGATATAATTGCCTGCATCTGCGGATACCTCGAAAGTATCTCCGGTCTCTAAGTCTAACACACTGACCGCAGATGCCTGATTCACCTGATCCCCCTTGGTATAGGCGACATAGCGGTGGGAATCCGACACGGCATAACCATTTTCGGTAAGTCCGCTTACCAGTTCCTTACACGCTAAGGTCTTCATGTCGATCTGGTATACACTTCCATTCATCATAATATAGAAGCATCCGGATTCGTTCTCATACATCAGGCGTCCAAGCTGTGCCTTCATAACCTCATAGGACTTATCCGATGGGATAAAGAGTTCTTCCTCCACGGTATTCGCGACACTGTCATAATGGTACACGCAGATGCCGACCTCGCCTTCATGGTCTCCGCGGTTCATGTAGCCATATACCACAAAGTCTACACTGCCTGCTTCATCTGTCTTAATAATACGGATGTCATGGGCATCATTGTTCTCCCTGTCATCCATTCCTTCATATCCGCGGAAGCTGAACACCTTCGATAAGCGGCTTTCATTCGCATTATAGCTCCAGAGTTCTCCTTCCTGAACGAAGCAGACAATATTTCCATTCTCATTTTCCTTATACTGTACCTCTCCGTCCCGGATGCCAAGCTGGATATGATTGTCATAGAAATTACTGTTCTCTCCACGGAAGATCTGCGACATATTCCGCTCATAATTCAACAGGTACAGGCGGTCATTCGTGTAACGCACACGATAATACTCTTCTACATTATAGTATTCTAATTCTTCTCCATCTCCGGCAGAAGTCATAATATAATCCAGCAGGATCACATTATAAGAAGTATTAATCTCCTTCACGGAAACGGTCGGCTGCGTGAGCTGTTCGCCCTTAAAGTCTGCCCAGGAGATCTGGTTGAGGGTCGAGTGAATGTCAACCTTATTCAATGTCGAGTTGTCACCGGATGCATTCGGTTCTACATACGTCGCAAGTGTTCCCGCGGTATCCTTATTCAGGGATGTATCGTGAAAGTTTTTGACAAAATCAATGCTTTCTTTTACATAACAGTCCAATGGCTCAATGATCCTCGTATAATAGCGGATCGTTTCCTTTCCACTGGTCAGCTTTAAGATCATCAGGTATTCCTGACCTTCTTCTAAGAGATTCTCAATCGTCAGATCAGCCGTTACCGTATTCTTCTCGTTTGTATAATCTTCCACCTTCTGATCCACGATCAGTCTTGAGGTATCCATGCTGCGGATCTCATAGGACAGCCCGTCCACACGGTATCCATAAGTCTGTATCCGTACCGGCAGAATACGATCCGTACCAATCGGTGTAATGGAATCCCGCATATATAATGCATTCATCTCATCCTTATAACCGAACAGTTCATTCACCTGTTCCTTTTCATAATACAGCGACACCACCGGGAAGGATGCCTCTTTCATCTCTGTTGTCAGATCTTCATTCGTATGATTCGTCGCAAACGAAAAAATAATGACCGCAGCCACAAATACGATACCAAAGACAATCGTTTTTATTATTCCTTTACTCATCAGCCTGTCCTCGTTTATTCCTCAACTCTTCTTCCCCCTTCTACCCACGCTATATACTTCAAAATCAACTTTCTTTCTGATCTTCATATATAGCGTGGATTTTCTGACCGCTACCAGCCTCTGCAGCGTCTGTAACGGCACCGTCTCTTGTACATCTCATTATACAGAAGTACCTCGATCAGGTTCCGCATAGCCATATCCCTTGGAGGCGGTCCCTGTGGGCTGCACTTTTCACAATGCTGTGCCTTTAACTTCTCTCTTGCTGCCCTGTCATAGATGCGTTCGCAGATCCTGTGTAACATCAGACGATCCGGATATTCATCAAACATCAGGCTTCCATCATATTCTAGTCTGTCACATTCATCCTCTACATATTCCTGTAACCATCTTGCCTCGGTTGGATACAACTCCTTCATACGCTGCATATCCCGGTCATAGGACAGTTCTTCTAAATAGACACTCTGCATGGGATATTTCTGTGCAGACGATAATTCTGTTTTTGCCAGAACCTGCTGCATCCTATAATACTGCTCATTCCGATAATCCACTGATATACTCCGTGTTCTGTTATCAGTCTAATATATGCAGACAGCCGGCAACCTGTGCCATGAAGCAGAGGTAAGATCTATGCGTCTTCGCACACGGCAAGTAAAAACAGTGCTGCTGCAAGCTCTTCCGGCATCAGTGCCATACATGCCAGCATCAGATGATCCCTGTTCTCTTTTTTCAGATGCAGTGCATAGTAGATACAGCCGACCAGATAGGCACTCTTCTGCGTCACCTTCAGCTCCGCTAATCTTGTTGCCAGTTCTAACTTATCCTTATTCGCAAGTGCTGTGACTTCCGGATACAGCGCAATCCCCTGCATTTTTGCACGCACCTGTTCCACAAATCCATCCATGGAATAAACCGGCTTTACATCCAGTTCAAAAAATTCCCCACAGAGCTCTGCCGCACGTACAAAATACTGCTCCTTTTTCATCCGCCTGCCCTCTGCCCTTTCGTGCAGCACGGAAAATACACGGTTGAAGTCTCCGCTCTTTGCAAGCTTTTTGGCAGGAACCTCATCCGTAATACAAAGATCGGTTCTTGCCAGATAGGAAATAAATCTTCCGGTCTGTTTCTTGTATCTGCTAAGGCTGCCCTTCTCGAAGGTATACAAAAAACCTGCATATTCGCCATAATACTTCATCGTATCGTAATATCCCATGGCTGCATTGTCCATTAAAAGCTCATGGTCAAAGTTCATCATCGTTCCAAGGGAACGGCTCGGCTTGATATACGTCACATATGGACGGTTTGCATAATTGGCATGTGCCGGTGTCGTATGCAGATCTACTGCAATGACATCCGTTGCCCCCATCCGCAGTGCCAGATCAATCGGGAGATTGTCATGGTAACAGCCATCCAAATACGTCTCCTCCCCGATCTTATGCATCGGGAAAAGCGGAAAGATCGCTGCGGAGGCAAGGATATAATCCTTCATCAGTCCCTCCGGTATCTCCTTTTTCGTCAATTCCCTTGGCTCTAAGGAAGGAAATAATACCGTCACCAGTCCGAAGTTTACCTTAGACTGCCGGATGGCATCCTCATCGACTAATTTTTCTATAAATGCGGTAAACGGTGAAATATCCGCGCCCTTATTTTTCACATATTTTTTCAGAAACGGACGGATTGCATCTCTTTGATCAAACATGCCCTCGATCGTCGTTGTCAGATTGATGCCATCTTCCATCATATCATCCATGGTAATAGTATTCCAGAGTTCTTCTGCCCGGTCATAATCCCCGGTTGTCATCAGTGCTCCATTGATCGATCCGATGGATGTGCCGGTTACGATCTGATAATCGATCCCAAGCTCACGCAATGCCTTCCATACACCAAGTTCATAAGAACCCTTTGTTCCGCCTCCACTTAATGCGATTGCCCTTTTCATGTGATTGTATCTCCTTTGCTTCCATAACGTTCCTACAGCCAGATCGTCAGCTTCTTACCGGTAAATGCGAATTCCTGCGTATGTCCCTTATGACGGATCACAAACTTCTTATACAGCTTGTCATAGCCCTGATGTAACAGGTCGATCGTTAAGGTTCCATCTGCAAGGATCACGAATTCATACTGATTGTATTCTCCGCTTTGATATCCAAAGTCCTCTCCGTTATCCTGATAATGGATATAAGAACCATTTCCATCATAGACATCTAAGATCAGGGTATCCAGTTCATGCTCTCCGACATAGTGCATCGGCTCGTAATTCGGCAGGATCGTTCCTGCCTTTACATAGATCGGACATACATCAAGCGGTGCCTCACGGATAAAGAAGTTCTTGCCCTCCTTCTTCTCTCCGGTCCAGTAATCATACCAGACACCTTCCGGCAGATAGACCATCTTATGCGTCTGTCCCTGCTCTACCACCGGTGCAACCAGCATCTTCGAACCAAGCAGGAACTCACCGTTTTCGTTCTTCGCCTCTTCGTCCTTCTCATAATGTAAGATCAGCGGACGCATCGGGGCAAGTCCTGTCTTTTCACACTCCCAGAACAGGTCATACATATATGGAAGCAGCTTATAACGTAACTCGATGTATTTCTTGTTGATCTGTAAGGTCTCTTCCCCGAATAACCACGGCTCCTGTCTCGTCGATCCCTTAGACGAATGGTTACGGAACAGTGGTGAGAAGCAGCCCACTTCTACCCAGCGGGATAACAGCTCCGGTGTCACATCTGCGCCAAATCCTCCGACATCTGTACCAACATATGCAAGACCGCTTAATCCCATGTTACATAACTGCGGAATTGCCATCTGTAAGTGCTCCCACAGGCTCTGGTTATCTCCAGTCCAGGCGGTTGTGTACTTCTGCGATCCACTGTAGCAGGCTCTTGTGATCACAAACGGACGTCTGCCATCGTATTTTTTCAGACCCTCGTAGGTTGCCTTTGCCATCAGATGTCCATAGACATTGTGCATCGCAGCGTGGTTCGTCGGCTGATCCTCATCGGTAAATACCACATCCTCCGGAAGCTCACCACGGAAGCTTGCCGGCTCATTCATATCGTTCCATACACCACGGACTCCAAGGTCTGTCAGATACTTCTGGTTATCTGCCCACCAGTTACGCACAACCGGATTACCGAAGTCCGGGAATACCGCATCCCCCGGCCATACGGCATTGACATATGTCTCACCCTCCGGTGTCTTTGCAAAATAGCCGCCTGCGATTCCTTCATCATACTTCGCATAGCCTTCTTCTAACTTCACACCCGGATCAATGATCGTAACCACCTTAAATCCGTCTCTGGCAAGATCCTTGATCAACGCTCCCGGCTCGCCGAAATCCTGTTCATTCCAGGTAAACACCTTATACTGATCCATATAATCAATATCAAGATGGATCGTATCGATCGGAATATCCAGATCACGGTATTTCGCTGCAACCGCACGTACATCCGCGGAAGTCTCATAGCCCCAGCGTGACTGGTGATAACCTAAGGTAAAAAGCTGCGGCAGTGGTGTTCTTCCGGTAAGGTAGGTATAATTTTTCACGATCTGCGGCATATTGACACCTGCGATAAAGTAATAGTCAAGATTGCCTGCATTTGCGCCAAAGAAGAAGTAATCGTCTTTTTCCTTTCCCATATCAAAATAGGAATGGTAGGTATTATCAAAAAAGATTCCATAGACACAGTCACGACGCAGTGTGATAAAAAACGGAATCGACTTATACAGTGCCTTAAACGCATCGGTATGTGCCTGTGGATTATCCGAGTTCCACATCTCATAATCATAATGACGCTTATTCAAAAATCCGGTCTTATCCCCAAGTCCGTAGAAGCACTCATCGCCTTCCATCTTCTTTACGACCTGGACGGCATAGTTTGCATCGGACTGTTCCGGTACATCATGTCCCTCTGCACGTAAGAATTCTAAGAACTTCTCGCTGATCGCCATACCGAACTTCCGGTCTCCACGATAGTCTGCACAGAGCAGTCTGTCCTCTTTATCATAAAAGTCCACCTTGAAGTCATCGTATACACATACCTTTAAAGCTGCAGTTGTAATCTCAAGATGATCGATCCGCTCCGTCACCGAGAAATGGATCCCTGCCTTTTTCTCTCCCTCGATTGCCTTCGAGCGATGCTCCTCACACATCGTCGGAGAAAATACATTGATGATCTCATCGGTATATGGTGTGATCTGTCCGATACCCTTTTCAAAGAAAAGTGTGACAACACCCTCTTTTACTTCATATGCTTTTCTATTTCCAAACAATTCATTTCCCTCCTGTGTTCCTATCCAAATGACAATTCAAAAATCCGTTTTTATTTTAACATACAATGTTTCCAAGTTCCATTAAGAATCTATGAAATATCATATCTGTCCAAAGATCGTGATTGTTTTCTCATATTTTTAAGTCGATATTTTCTACGCATTCTTCTCTTTTTGTGTTATGATGAGCAAAATTGAAGCATAAAACACAAAACAGGATAACGGAGACACCATGAAAGATACAGATAAAACAATTGAAATTGAAAAAGATATGACAACAGAAGCCGAGGAGCATGCGCGGATGCATGAGCATGGCATCCCGCATAAGCATGAACACGAAAATACCAAGGCAGTCTTAAACCGCATGTCACGCGCCATCGGCCACATGGAAGCGATCAAGACGATGATCGCAGACGGACGCGACTGCAGTGAGGTCTTAATCCAGATCGCAGCCGTCCGCTCCGCGATCAATAATATCGGAAAGATCATTTTAGAAGACCACATCAATCACTGTGTAGTAGATGCTGTGGAAACCGGAGACAAGCAGGTATTAGAAGACCTGCAGGACGCCATCAATAAGTTTATCAAGTAAATCTATACCATGAAGGAGTACGTACCATGAAGGACTTAACAAAAGGAAATATTACCAAGCTGATCCTTGCTTTTGCTGTTCCATTGTTTATCGGATATATTCTGCAATTAACCTACAGCCTGATCGATACCCGTATCGTCGGATCGTATCTGGGCGAAACTGCACTCGCCGCTGTCGGTGCGACCTCTTCCCTGTCGAACCTGATCATCGGATTCTTAAACGGACTGACGAACGGATTTGCAGTCATCGTCGCACAACGCTTCGGCTCCGGTAACCAGAAGGAGTTAAAGAAATCCGTTGCCTTATCGATCACACTCGGACTTATTGTCGCTGCCGTACTGACACTGCTCAGCCTTGTATTTTTATATCCGCTGTTACACGGATTAAATACCCCGGAAAATATCATCGATGCATCTGCCGCCTACATATCCGTGATCTTTGCCGGTATGATCATCTCGATGCTTTACAATGTATTTGCGGCCATCCTGCGTGCAGTCGGTGATTCCCTGACACCACTGATTTTCCTTGCGGTGTCTGCTATCTTAAATATCTTCGGGGATCTCTTTTTCATCCGCGTACTGCATGCCGGCATCCGTGGTGCTGCGGTTGCTACCGTCTTATCCCAACTTATCGCAACCATTGCCTGCGGTATTTATATGTGGAAAAAGTATGCTATTCTCCGGTTCTCAAGAAGGGACATCGTCTGGGATCTTACGATGATCCGCCATCTTTTTTCAAGTGGACTGTCCATGGGATTTATGTCCGCATTCGTATCTCTTGGTACGGTCGCACTCCAGACTGCGATCAATAAGCTTGGTACGGACATTATCGTTGCGCATACTGCTGCCCGCAAGATCAGTGAGCTGTTCATGCTCTCCTTCACGGTCTTTGGCACAACGCTTGCGACCTTCTGTGGTCAGAACCTCGGTGCCGGCAAGATCTCACGTATCCGCAGTGCCATCAAAACCGGTATCCTGCTGACCTTCGTCTGGTGTCTTGGTGCGATCCTCTTAAGCTATACGGTTGCTCCGCAGATGATCCATGCCGTAACCGGAAGCACGAATACGATCGTGATCGAGAACGCTTCGCTCTATCTGAGAGTTGACACCCTGTTTTATTTTATTACTGCCGTCATCTGTATGCTCCGTAATGCCATGCAGGGCTTCGGCGATCATCTGACACCGATCGTTTCCAGTTCCATCGAGCTGATCGGTAAGGTACTGATCGCTGCCTTCTTAGTACCGAAGCTGCAGTACATGGGTGTCATCCTCGCAGAACCGATCGTATGGTTCTTCATGGTCATTCCGTTGATCATCCAGACAATAAAAAGTCCCGTACTGCATCAGGCAGATGCCTGATACATACGGGACAATCCCAATTATGTTCTTTATCATCTACATTCTTCGCAATGCTTCGATCGGACTCATCTTCGCGGCTTTCTTCGCCGGATAGATTCCAAAGAAAATACCGATTCCACAGGAAAAAAGAGAAGCTGTGACAATCGCCGGAATGCTGATCGCCGGAGCAAAGTTTAAGGACGGATTCACAATTCCCACAATTCCGGAAATCAGGTAGGCACCACCGATACCGCATACAATTCCGATCAGTCCACCGATCAGGGTGATGATCGCAGACTCTGATAAGAACTGTACCAATATCGATCCTGTTTTAGCACCGAGTGCCTTACGGATTCCGATCTCTCTGGTACGTTCTGTTACCGAAACCAGCATGATATTCATAACACCGATACCACCAACCACAAGTGAGATTGCAGCAACCAGTGAAACAAAAACGGTGACCATATTGACCACGGTATTCACAATCGACATATAATCGCTGAAGTTCTCAAACTGGTAGATGTCTTCTCCCTTACACTGGTGTCTGCGTTCCATCAGATTCGACACCTCCGATGTGATCCGGTAAGTATCCGCATCCTCCTCTGCCAGCATATACACCATATAGAACGAATCCACCTGTGTTCCGTAGATCTGTTCAAATACCGTGATCGGGAATGTCACCTGCACCGGTGAATCCTCATAGACGAAGCTCATCATGGAGCTGTCCTGCGGCTTTTGCACACCGATGATCGTAAACGTGATCGTGCTGTCATAAAAGGTAATATCTAAATCCATTCCAACCACATTCGTCGAGCCAAACAGACGGATCGCATCTTCCTCGCTGATGACCGCTACCGGCTGCCCGGACAGGTATTCCCGCTCATTAAAATACCGTCCTCGTTCAATTCCCGTCTTGTCAAAATACTGTACATCCGGCATCGTTCCAATACCGGAAACGGTAAATTCTCCCTTCGATGTCTTCATGCTTCCGGATGCACTGTCCTGTGCAAGTACACCCTTAATGCCATCCACCTGCTCGCGGATCGCATCAATATCATCACTGGTGATCTGGTAACTGCCTGTATCGTCTGAACTGTACATTGCGATCTGTCCTGCACCGATTCCTGCCATGGACTCTGTGATGACATTTTTCGCACCATTTCCAAGTGAGATCACCATGATCACAGAAGAGATACCTATGATGATTCCAAGCATCGTAAGAAATGACCGTCCCTTGTTCGCCCTGATATTGGCAAATGCCATCTTAATATATTCTAAAAACTGCGACATAGGTCTCCTCCTACTTTAGCGTTGCTGCTTCCGTATCTGCTACGGCTTCTGTCTCCTGCGGATTCTCAAGCACCGGTGTGCCATCTTCTAACTCTGCATCTACAACAGAGATCACATGCTCGCCTTCCTTTAAGCCCTCGGTGATCTGTACCTGTTCTTTGCCGTAAAGTCCGGTCGTAACTGCCTGTCTTTTTACCTTCTGGTCTTCTACCACATAGACAAAATCGCCATCCTTATCCGTATTCACAGCCGCAATCGGAACTAAGACTGCCTGCTTTGCAACTCCAAGCTCGATGGATAGCTTGGCATCCATTCCGATCACCAGATGCTCATCCGGATTCTCAATATGCACCTCTACATCGACCATAGAAGCACTGCCTGCCGCAGATGCGTTTCCGGAAGCCTGCATCGTTGCTATTTTACTGATGTTACTGATCGTTCCGGTATAATCACAATCTAAGGATGTGATATCTACCTTTTGTCCAACACTCAGACTGGTCAGGTTATATTTCGATACCTGAAAATCAACCTTCATCGAGCTGGTATCCGCAATGGTTACAAGTCCCTGACCTTCTGCTGCCGCAGTTCCGGCGGCAACGTCCACGGATGTTACGACTCCGTCAAACTCTGCCTGGATGCCTGCCTTTGCCTTATCGAGATTGCTCTGTGCATCTTCTACTCCGATCGAGGCTGCCTTTGCACTGTAGGTTAAGCTTGCTTTTGCATTCTCTGACATAATACCGGCTTCTGCTGCTTCCTTTTTCGCCTTTGCTGTCTCAAGATTGCCCTGTAAGGTCGTAAGATCTGTTGTCTTTGTTTCGATACTATCCTGTAAGGATGCCTGATCTTTTGCAAGCTGTTCGCTTCTTGTACTAAGCTCTGCCACTGCCTGTTTCCAACTCTCTACATCCTTCGCATCGGTTTCTTCGGTCGCATTTTTAAGCTGCTCCTGATACTCTGAAAGCTGTGTCGAAACGGTTGCTGCATCGGTCTGATTCTGCGTAAGGGCTGCCTTTGTGTTTGCAAGATCTGCCTTTGCCGCTTCGATCTGGGCATTTAAGGTATCAATTTCTGCCTGCCGGTTCGTTACCTCTGTTGCATTTTCATTGCTCTTTGCGATCGTATCTGCATTCGTTGCATCGGTTGACTTTGCCTGTAATTCAGCCTGTGAATAACTGCTCTCTAAAGAGGAGGTATCATAGGTCACTAAGAAGTCTCCTGCCTTCACTTCCTGTCCCGCCTTCACATTGACCTCAGCAATCTCTGCTGTTACCGGGGATGCATAGACCTTTACATTCTCGCTTGCGATCTTTCCGCTTGCATCTAAAACGGAGCGGACCTCTCCGGTTGTTACTGTTGTGGTATCCACGATTGCAACATTATTCGAACTCTTTCCACATCTTGATAACAATACGATGACCAGTATCAACACTGCTGCAAGTGCAACCCACTTGATCCACTTCTTTTTCTTTTTACCTGCTGCCATTTATCTTTTCCTTTCCTTCCCTGTTATGCCTTTTTTGCTCCACCATATTCCTGCACGTTCTGGTTGATATAGTCTGCTTCGATCTTACCATCCATAATCCGGATGATCCGCTTCGCACTCTCTGCGATCCCATTATCATGTGTGATCAGAATGACCGTTCTGCCATCCTCATGCAGCTCCTTTAAGATCCGCATGATCTCGATGCTCGACTTCGAATCCAGATTACCGGTCGGCTCATCTGCAAGGATCACCGGTGGCTTTGCTGCAAGTGCTCTTGCGATCGCAACTCTCTGCTGCTGTCCTCCCGACATCTCTGCCGGCTTATGATCCATCCGGTTCTCTAGCCCTACCTTCTTCAACGATTCAACTGCAAGTTCATGTCTCTTTGCTGCCGGAACCTTCCGGTAGATCAGTGGAAGTTCGACATTCTCAAGTGCCGTCAGATTCGGAATCAGGTTAAAGCCCTGAAAAATAAATCCGATCTCCTCGTTACGGATCGTGGATAATTCATCATCCCCAAGCCCCGACACATCTCTTCCATCCAGATAATACTCACCGGATGTCGGCACATCCAGACATCCCAGCATATTCATCAATGTTGATTTTCCTGAACCGGACTGTCCGATGATCGCAACAAATTCTCCCCTTGTTATCTGTAAGGACACACCGTCTAATGCGTGTACCTCATTTTCCCCGGGATTGTATATTTTCTTCATATCTCTTACATCGACCAAGGCATCCATGCAGTTCCTCCTTCTCTCCTATTGTTCTTCTGTACTATATGACTAATACAGTAACACTTTTACCTTTTTTTGTCAAGAAAAAAATCCAACAGAAATTATCTTCCGTTGGATTTCTATTTTCTCTCTATTTCGTATTACAGCACACCTTATTTTTTCCGGTTGCCTTTGCCTTATACAATGCCTGATCCGCTTCTTCAAAAAACGTACTCGCTGTGCCGTAAGTATGATCGTACTCTGCCACACCGATACTGATCGTAAAACTCTTCGGACCATCTTTGGATTCTAAGGTCTTGGATGCAAATTCCCGGCGGATATTATCGGCAGCAAGTACGGCTTCCTGAATTGCCTTCTTCGGGAAGATCATCGCAAACTCCTCGCCTCCGTAACGTGCAACAAAGCCCTTCGATCCCTTATTCTGCTCCATGATCTGTGCGATCATGCGGATGACTTCATCTCCATAAGCATGCCCGTAGGTATCATTGACCTTTTTAAAATTATCAATATCCGCGATCATAATGGAAAAGACCTCATGGTTCTCTTCGAAGTTCTTCATGCGGAATTCCAGTTCCTCATAAAACGCTTCATGATTGTACAGATTCGTCAGGGAATCCTTCCAGATCTGGATATCCTGCTGTAACGATGACTTGCGTACCTGCTCCTCGATTGCTGCAAACGCCAGCATCAGCGTAAGGAATACGATAATATCTACCACTGCGGTCGTCTTTAACCGGTAAATCACTCTCGGCAGAAACACCAGTCTGTCTATTATATAAAAAACAACTGTCAGGGCAACCTGTACCCGGATCAGCCACTGCTTTTTATAAACAGAAATCATAACAACCGGCAGTACCAGCATGACCGGAATCAGACTCACGCTTGTATACACCGCAGCGATACTTCCGACAAATACATTCACAAGCAGCAGGGACAGTAACATCACCCACCGGTTTTCCGCCTGTTTATAGAGCTTCGTGACAAGCAGCCGCAAGATCAGTACAACCGCAGTCTGTACCAGAAGCGGTACCAGAAGAAATGTCCGCAGATATCCCACATAAGTATACCTTTCCGGTGGCCGCATGATCGCTACCAGAAGGATCTCCATACCTCCACATAGTAATAATAATCTCCATATACTAGACCAGACAACTGCCATCCAGCCGTCTAGAACCAGTTTCTTCTCTTTTGTCTTCAAATTCTTCCCCCAAAATGAATTACTTTCAAATCCATTGACAATCTATCCTTACCTCGTAAATCATAGCACATAATAACGGTTTTGCCAACGCACACACATCGAAAATAGCTTCCCTTTACTACTTTTTTACACTCCATCTATGCTTTTCTTCTTATTATTATACATAATGGATCGTTTTTAAGAAAATATTAAAAAATTTTTATCAAAGTTTACTGTTGATTTTTTACCCGTTTCGATTTATTCTTTTTCAAGCATAGGTTTTACTGAGTTTTTACCATGCTTTTACAAAAGAAATCAAAAAAAGGGATATATGAAACAGTTGATACTTATATATATGAGGGAGGATTTACATGATGGATCGTTTCAAAAAGCTTTTTTCCAAAAAGCCCAAAGCTGACCGTACACCAAACCCGAAGTTAGAACGCACGGTTGCATTCTTAAATAAATATTCGCTTATCTTCCATGCATTGCTCGCATGCTTCTTATGCTTTGTGATCGAATGCATTTCCAGAAGAAATATTATCTCTGCCTTTACCTTTGTCGGTGGACACACCTGGGCATACCTGTATAACTCGTTTATTATCTTTACGAGTCTGTCCATTGCTTATCTGGTTCGACGCAGAGCACTGATCCGTCTGTTAGTCAGCGGATTCTGGATCTTCCTTGGAACTGTCAACGGATGTATCTTAAGCAAACGTGTCACACCGTTTGGTTTTACAGACCTTAAATGTCTGTCTGACCTGTTTGCAATGCAGAACACCAACTACTTTACCGCTACGGAAGCAACGATCGTTGTTTTAGTCGTTGGCTCCTTTATCGCTTTCTGTATCTGGATGTTTGTCAAAGGTCCGAAGTACAAGGGTGCTACACACAAGTATTTAAGCCCGCTGTTTGTTGCCGCTATCTGCCTGTTACTTCCTTTAACAACGAAGGCTGCACAGAGCACAAATGTCGTTGCTTCTTATTTTTCCAATATTGCACAGGGCTATGAGAACTACGGCTTTGTTTACGGCTTCTCTTCAAGTGTCGTTGACCGTGGTATGAGCAAGCCGGATAACTATTCCGAAGAAACGGTTGCTGACATTGAACAGACCGTTGCTGAGAATAAGAAGGAAACCTCTGTTGCTTCCGATGACAAGCCAAACCTCATCGTGATCTTATTAGAGTCCTTCATCGATCCATCTGAGGTGAAGTTCTTAAACTGTTCCGAAGATCCGGTTCCGAACTTCCGTAATCTCTATGAGAACTACTCTTCCGGTCATCTGACCGTACCGGTTGTCGGTGCAGGAACTGCCAATACAGAGTTTGAAGTTTTAACCGGTATGAGCCTTCAGTACTTTGGTACCGGTGAGTATCCTTATAAAACAACCTTAAAGCAGACCGACTGCGAAAGTATCGCATCTGATCTTGATGCGATCGGTTACAGCTCCCATGTTGTCCACAACAACGGCGGTAACTTCTACAGCCGTGCAAATGCTTTTTCCATGATGGGATTTGATACCTTTACCAGTAAGGAATGCATGAACATTCAGGAATATACACCACTTGGTGACTGGCCGACCGATAACATCCTGATCAATGAAACGATCAAGGCATTAGACTCCACCCCGGATCAGTCCGATCTCGTCTATACCATCACGGTTCAGGGACACGGTGACTACCCGGCCGAAAAGATCATCGAGAATCCGGAGATTACCGTTACCGGTGCAAAGGACGAAGCTTCCAATAACCAGTGGGAATATTATGTTAATGAGATCCATGAAGTAGATAAGTTCATTGGCAATCTGATCGATAAGCTGTCCCAGCGTGACGAGAAGACAATGGTTGTTATGTTTGGTGACCATCTCCCAACCATGGGACTGACCGATGACGATATGGTTGCAGGTGACATTTTCAAAACCAAATATATTACATGGAATAACTTCGGTCTCGAAAAGAGAGATGCGGATTTAACCTCCTATGAACTGTTAGCTGATGTTACTGACCAGATCGGTATCCATGAAGGAACGATCTTCTCTTATACACAGACAGCAAAAGACTCTGATACCTACTTAAGCGGCCTTGAGAACTTACAGTATGATCTTCTCTATGGCGATCGTTATGCATATCAGGGTGAAGATAAATATCCGGCAAGTGATCTGATCATGGGTATTGATGATGTTTCGATCAGCAACACCTGGAAGAGTGATGACAGCCACTTATGTGTCTATGGTTCTAACTTCACTCCTTGGACGAAGATCTATGTAAATGGTACAAAGGTATCTACCTCCTTCGTATCAAGCTCGGTACTCCGTATCAGCTTAGATGACGTAAGTGATGGTGATACACTGGTAGCAAATATCGTTGGTTCAAGCAGCACGATCTTCCGCAGTTCTGAACCTTATGTATATCATGCACCGGAAGCTGAGACTGAGACAGAAGAACCTACCGAAACCACGAATGATGTTCCAAAGACAGGTGTGGTAAACGAACCTGTTATCAATGATTCCGTCAGTGATCTGATCGAGCAGTCAAATGATCCGGCTGCACAGTAGACAGATTGATTTACAATAATATATTTGGGCAGCGAAAAACGCTTCCACCTATGAGAATATTCATAAGTGGAAGCGTTTTCTATTCCGGTCTGTGTTTCTTCATCGTCATTTCTCTTTCGCCCTGCTATTCTAGCACCACGAAGGACA
>CACZPJ010000107.1 GCA_902782995.1 uncultured Lachnospiraceae bacterium
ACGCTTTAAGAAAGCGATGGATGCAAAACAGATGAAACAGGTAGATGTCCTGCGAGCGGCGGCAGATGCCGGTGTGAAGCTTGGAAAGGGACAGATCAGTCAGTATGTGAGTGGTAAGGCAGTACCACGGGCGAACATTGGGCATTTTTTAGCGGATATCTTAGAAGTAGATATGCAGTGGTTATATGGTAAGGAAGAAGAGAAGCAGCAGGCGGCAGAGCACACAGGATCTGTGGCGGATGCAGGAAATAGAGAGAGGATAATGGAAATGCGTGAATTTCGAAAATCAACCAAGCTAGATAATGTATTATATGATGTAAGAGGACCGGTTGTGGATGAGGCTGCAAGAATGGAAGAGGCAGGAACCCATGTACTGAAGTTGAATATTGGTAACCCTGCACCGTTTGGATTCCGGACGCCGGATGAAGTGATCTATGATATGCAGAGACAGTTGACGGAATGCGAGGGATATTCCGCTTCTAAGGGACTGTTTGCAGCAAGAAAAGCGATCATGCAGTATGCACAGTTAAAAAAGCTGCCAAATGTTGAGATTTCCGATATTTATACCGGTAACGGAGTCAGTGAGCTGATCAACTTAAGTATGTCGGCACTGCTTGATAATGAAGATGAAGTGCTGGTTCCGGCACCGGATTATCCACTTTGGACTGCATGTGTGACCTTAGCCGGTGGAAAGGCAGTCCATTATATCTGCGATGAACAGGCAGAATGGTATCCGGATATGGAAGATATGCGTAAGAAGATCACAGATAAGACAAAGGCAATCGTTATCATCAATCCCAACAATCCGACCGGAGCATTATATCCAAGGGAAGTCTTACAGCAGATCGTTGATCTGGCAAGAGAGCATCAGCTGATCATTTTTTCAGACGAGATCTATGACCGTCTGGTGATGGATGAAGAAGAACACATATCAATCGCGTCCCTTGCGCCGGATCTGTTCTGTGTAACCTACAGCGGTCTGTCGAAGTCCCATATGATCGCAGGCTTTCGTATCGGCTGGATGGTATTAAGCGGCAATAAGAGTGTGGCAAAGGATTATATCGAAGGAATCAACATGCTTTCGAATATGCGTATCTGCTCGAATGTGCCGGCACAGTCGGTCGTACAGACGGCACTTGGCGGATACCAGAGTGTCAACGATTATATCATTCCGGGCGGAAGAGTCTATGAACAGAGAGAATATATATACAAGGCATTGAATGACATTCCGGGTATCTCAGCAGTAAAGCCAAAGGCAGCCTTTTATATTTTCCCGAAGATCGATACGAAGAAGTTCAATATTGTCGATGATGAGAAGTTCGCCTTAGATCTGCTGCGTGATAAGAAGATATTGATCGTACATGGCGGCGGCTTTAACTGGGGACAGCCGGATCACTTCCGGGTAGTATATCTGCCACGTATCGAGGTGTTAAAGGATGCAGTCGGAAAGTTGACCGATTTTCTGACTTACTATAGACAATAGAGTTACATAAGAAGCAGGAGAAAATCATGTACTATTTTATTGTAAACCGGACTTCCAGGAGCGGCCATTCGAAAAAGGTCTGGACGGAAGTCAAAAAAGAGTTAGACAAAAGTGGTGCAGAATATCAGGTGTTTTTTACGGATCATGCAGGTCATGCCTGGGAGCTTGCAGATGAGATCTGCGGTTATGAGGAAGAATGTATCCATCTGGTCGTAGTCGGTGGGGACGGAACGGTAAACGAAGTCATCAACGGCATGCATGACTTTGAAAAAGTACGCTTCGGATATATCCCGACCGGCTCCGGGAATGACTTTGCAAGAGGCATGAAGATCACCGGGAAACCGGCGGAGAACCTGCAGCGTATCCTGCGGGAAGAGACCGTGCAGGCAGTAGACATTGGAGAAGTCAGTTGGGAGAACGGCAGCGGGAAGCGGAGATTCGCGATCAGTTCCGGCATCGGCATGGATGCGGATGTGTGTAAGCAGGCACTGACCTCGAAGCTGAAAAAGTTCTTAAACAAGATCCGGCTTGGTTCGATGACCTATGTATGTCTGACGATAAAGTCACTTTTTACAATGCCGACGACGACGGCACGGATCACCTTCGATCATGGAGAGATAAAGACCTATGAGAAGCTGATCTTTCTTGCGAGCATGAACCAGCCCTATGAAGGCGGCGGTGTCCCGATGGCTCCGCGTGGCAATGCCTTCGATGGAAAGCTGTCGGTCTGTCTGGCATGGGGCATTTCACGCTTACAGGCATTTTTCTTACTTCCGGTATTGGTAGCAGGAAAGCATGAGCACATTAAGGGCTTTCAGGTCGTGGAATGTGAAAGTTTTGCGATCGAGATCGAACAGGATATGGTTCTGCATGCAGACGGGGAATACTGCGGTGACATCACACATGCCGCTTTCCGGTGTCTGCCGGGTAAATTACATATGATTCTGTAATAAATGAGAATCCCCTTTCATACAATATTATCAAACAGCCATGCAGGTTTAGCGGGCATAAGATTGTATGGAAGGGGAATTTTTATGGACAATTTCAATACAGGCACATATGATATGTACAAAGACATCAGTGCCCGGACAAACGGAGAGATTTACATAGGTATTCTTGGTGCGGTGCGGACCGGAAAATCATCCTTTATCAAGCGTTTTATGGAGCTGATGGTGCTTCCATTTATGGAAGATGAGAACAGTAAGGCACGGGCGGTTGATGAGATGCCGCAGGCAGCACAGGGCAAGACGATCATGACGACAGAGCCGAAGTTCATTCCAAAGGATGCAGCGAAGATCCGACTTGGTGAAGATACCGAGGTGAAGATCCGGCTGATCGACTGCGTTGGATATATGGTAGAAGGGGCGACCGGACATTTAGAAAACGGTGTGGAACGGATGGTGAAGACACCATGGTTTGACGAAGAGATCCCGTTTACACAGGCGGCAGAAGTCGGAACGAGAAAGGTGATCCACGACCATGCGACGATCGGCATCGTGGTAACTGCGGATGGCTCTTTTACCGATATTCCAAGAGAAAATTATATCCGGGGCGAAGAACAGACGGTAAAAGAGTTAAAAAAGATCGGAAAACCGTTTGTCATGCTTCTTAATTCCGTAAAACCATACAGTGATGAAACCGTAAAGCTGGCGGAAGAACTGAAGGAAAAGTACGGGGTCAGTGTATTTCCGGTGAATTGTGAGCAGCTTCGCAAGGAAGATGTGAATAAGATCTTAAAGGGTATCTTATATGAATTCCCGGTGGTAAAGATCGAGTTTTTCCTGCCAAAGTGGGTAGAAATGCTTGAGGACGGTAATCCGATCCGGGAAAATGTGATCGCGAATGCAAGGCAGATCTTAAATGACATTACTTATACGAAGGATGTGGCAGACTATCAGTTTTCCCCGCAGGGAGACTATATTACGCGGATGAAGCTAGACGGGATGCAGTTAGAAAACGGTACGGTAACGGTACATATGGACATCGACGAGAAGTATTACTATGAAAATATGAGTGAACTGACCGGTATCGAGGTAAAGGGTGAATACCAGCTGATCACGCTGATCAAGGAATTATCGGCCAGACATAAGGAATATGAGAAGGTTGCAGATGCGATGCAGGCAGTCCGGATGAAGGGATATGGTGTGGTCACACCGCAGTTAGAGGATATCCGGATGGAAGAACCGGTACTGATCCGGCATGGCAATAAGTTCGGAGTAAAGATGAAAGCGGTTTCCCCATCGATCCATATGATCCGTGCAAATATTGAAACGGAGATCGCACCGATTGTCGGAAGTGAAGAACAGGCGAATGATCTGATCAGTTATATCAAGGAGGGACAAAAGACAAAGGAGGGTGTCTGGAATACGAATATTTTCGGAAAGTCGGTCGGAGAACTGATGGAAGATGGTATCCGAAGCAAAATCGCCATGATGGACGACGAAAGCCAGTTAAAGCTTCAGGATACCATGCAAAAAGTGGTCAATGACAGCAATGGCGGGCTGGTCTGTATTATTATCTAGTCAGTCTGCAACCGGAACGAAGGAAGCAGGAGCAGGAGTTCCGGTTGTCGGAGTACGCAGACAGGTCGTATCATCGCCAAACGGATAGTAATAAGTATAGGTAGAAGTCACAGAGATTCCGGTATAATTGCCGGAAGCAATCTCTTCTTCTCCGGTACCGTCTGTCATGATCCGGCAGAGGGCAGGATGCTCGGTGTCGTTGGTCTGGTAATAGATAACCGTGCCATAGACGTTGAAGCAGTCGATCTGTTTATCGACTAAAACTGTTTTTTCCTGCGTAGACAGATCTACTTTTGTGAGCGTGTAACTGTTCTCGCAGTCTAAAAAGTAAGCAGTAGTTCCGTCTACCACCGGCTGCCAGCAGTTGCCCTCATAAAGCAGGGTACTCGAATTCGTCCGGGTGTCATACTGATAGATATTATGATCATCCTTCAGTCCATTGTAATAGAGCATAGAACCATTTGCACAGCAGGTAAAGTATGGCTGCGTACTTACCTGTTGTTTTTGTGTGCCATCGATATGTACCTTATAGAGGGTAGATGCCTCTGAGGTATCGTAATGGATATAGAAAATATCATTGCCGACCAAAGAAGCGTACAGGCTTGGATCGTTATCTAGCACAGTCACCCTGCCACCGGTCCGTTTGATCCGGCAGAGACTGTTGTTGTTCCATTTTAGGAAGGAAAACGAAGAGTCATCACTGGCATTATCCCGGACATAATAAATATAATGGGAATCTGCATTGATATAAGAAACCGTATCATCACACAGCTTTTTTACATCTGTGCCGGAAGTGGTCATGGAATAGAGCTTGTGGTTATCCGCAGGATTGCTGAAAAAGATCAGTCCGTCACTTTCACAGAACAGTCCGCCGTTATAGAGATTACCGGCGGTGTTTCCATTGACAAAGGTGTCATTGAAAAGTGTTCTGGTTAACCGGTGCTGGAGAAAAAACAGGGCAGCACAGATCAGAGCTGCTATTAGTAAAAGAATAAGATTACGTTTGGTCTTTGTTTTCATGGCAAGCCTCTTTTCTTTTTCTGTAAATTTAAGGATATTTTTATATATAAAATTATAACTTTAAAGC
>CACZPJ010000108.1 GCA_902782995.1 uncultured Lachnospiraceae bacterium
TTCTCCGCGATACCACCCTGATTCCCGGCCGTGACCGGACTCTCATATACGTAACGTGTACTACCCGTCACAGACTACTTCATTCATCCGTGCTGCTCCAGTGTGAAATTCAACTGCTATCTTACCTTAAGGAAGCTCTCAGCCGTCTACTTCCTCTCTCTGTAAAAAGTATAGCGGTCTACTTATCACTTTCAACGCATTTCACTAACTTTTTTTATCATATCACAGCATTTTTTAAACATCAACCCTTTTCTTACTTTTTTGTCTGCGCCGCAGCATCCACTTTTCAAAGCTTTCTTCAAACATCACATTGACTTCCGCGCAGATCATCATAATATACATGCAAAAATAAAGCCAGAGCATGATAAGGACGATCGTAGTCAGACTTCCATACATCGAAAATCCATTAAAATAACCGACATAGATGGAAAGTCCGAAGGAAAACACATACCATGCCACCGCACATAAGACTGCTCCCGGAAGCTGTAACCGGAAGGATGCTTTCCTGTTTGGGATCATCTGAAAAAGTACGGCGAAAAACAGGATCAGGATTCCAAGCATAATCAGGCTGCGCAGCCGCAGAACGATCTCTGTGACACCTGCTAAGATCGGCACATACTGAAGAATGACCATCTTTAATGATTTTCCGAAAACAAGCAGTACCAGTGTGATCACAACTGCAATGACAAAAACAATCGTATAAATGATTGCCCAGAAGCGCAATACAAACCAGTTCCTTGTTTCTTCCAATCCATTGATCACATTTAATCCGTTTGCAATATACTGAAAGCCCTTCGCTGCCGACCAGATTGCCACCACTGCGGCAACCGACACGATCCCTATGGACTTGTTATAGACTTCATCCACGATCGATACGAAAAAGGGTGCGACATACGTCGGCAGTGTATGATTGATGATATTCATCAGAACGCCCTCGGTAACAGGGGTATACTGCAAAAGTGATGAGAACAACATCAGAAACGGGATTGCGGACACAATAATAAAAAATGCCGACTGTGCCGCAAATGCATTGATATTATCCCTTTTGCATTTATCCAAAAACATTTTTACAGTTCCTATCAATCTCCAGATCATAACCTTCCTTTTAACTCCTCATTCGCATCTAACGTTCAGACGCCTCCGTTATTCTTCTTCGTAACAGTTCACCAGCTCGATTCCGGAATAAAAATTCTTAAGAATCTCTTCACAGTTCATTCCCACATCTGCCATTCCCTTTGCGCCATTCTGGCTCATGCCAATGCCATGTCCGTATCCGCCACCGGCAAGCTGTATCGTATCGCCACCTGCTTCTGTAATCACAAAGTACGAGCTTGGCAATACACTCATATCCGTCCGTTCCTTTCCATCCTGTCCGGTCACCCCGGTCAGAAATGTACCAAGTACCGAGCGGATACTGTATTCATCCGATAATACCACAGTTCCATGCTCATATGCAAGCAACAGACTGCAAACGCCTCCGCAGGACGTCCGTTTCTGTATATTCACACCGGTTATCCTACCGAAACCGGCTGCCTGATCCTTTTCTTTTCCATCCTTTTGGATACTGACGCTATCCGGCTTTGCCGCCTTACGCAGATTGATCTGTGCGATCGATGCATCGGATCCTGCCGCATCTGCGATTCCTAATACTGCATGCCAGCGGAAATAATTGGCAAAACTATCATAGCAATCCTCATCCGGTGTCTGGATATATTCTGCAAAGGCTTTTTCATCCGACAGATCAAGCTTTTGCGGTTCTTTCCTCAACCAGACACCCTTCAGATACCCGTTTGCACCGTCCGTCTCTAAGTTCCACGACTGCATATCCCCGGAATGTCCATAGGATGTCGAATAATAGTAGGTCTCTACCACCTGCCCCTCATATGAGATCACCTGTCCGGTTGTCGCATCCACTGCCTGACAGGCGGCTGCATCTTCTGCCTGTTTGTTATAGACCTGATAATTCGTACTGTCATCCATGTGCGCACCCAGATATGCATAGTCTCCGCGCATCAACTGGATATATGCATAACTTCTGGCACAGACCGCCTGTGCCTTTAATGCTTCCATCGGGCAGTCTGCCATCATCTCACTTACCACAACCCCGTAGAGGTATTGTTCCATTGGCAGAACATTGACCAGCGCATAGCCATCTTCCTGCCTGCGGATCTCAAACGAACCCCGGTATGGCAGTGAAGTTTCCTTTCCGGCTTCATCACAGAGTGTCAGTCTTCCGTCTTCGGATGGATCTATCTTAAGGCTGTCTCCATAAGCCTCCGTCAGATAATCGGAAGCTGCGATCACACTTCCTGCTTCCTTTTTTTCTGTATTTTTTCCAACACTCACCGTACAATCACTATCAGACTTTACCCAGACATTGGCATGTACGGTAGAAGAACCATCTAACAAAAGTACACGCACCGTTTTGATCTGTGCCGGTTCCTTTAACAAAATAGCACAGACACATTTGTCTGCCACAATATAGGAAATGTTCATATTTCCAAGTACGATATCTGTCAGATCTTTTTGTGTGACCGTGTCGTACACCTGATAAACCGGAAGTTCCTTTGTGCGGTCAATGACCCCATAGCCATCTATTTCCACCTTCTCATCTGACAATGTCAGTAACTTTCCTTCAATACTGTCTGATTTTTTCTGGATCTTTGTGATCTCACCATCTTCAAAAGAAAGATCACAGACTGTATTCTCAATCTTCTCCTGCAAGGTCACCGGCAGAGTATATTCTCTCTTCTGATAAAGGAATGTAATCTTAGCATCTGCACCTGTCACAAATGTATTCGATAATGTGATTGCTTTCTCACTATCACCACAGATTCCGAGAATCTGATCATCGAACAGATACATCTCATAGACTTTCCACTGTTCTAACTTCTGTGGCGTAGATAAGGTAAGTGCATCCGGAAGCTGTGCATAGATCGTACTTCCCTTTTCACTCATCACCTGGTCTAACACGAATACCGGCTGCTTTGTAACCTTTCCGGAAGTATCCAGCAATTCTAACAACTGCTCATAGATTATATTCCACTCTGTCCGCTTCACATAAGAGGTCAGCTTCTTTTGTGGGATCTCAACATAATCTTCTACCTTAAGAAGCTTTAGCATATCTTCCAACTGTCCATAGGTAAAATAGCCTCCCGCCTCTACATCGAGATCCAGTTTCTCTTTTAACTGATCCTTCCATTCTTCATCGGTATAATATGTAAACTGAAGATATTCCGGAAGTTCCATCAGATTTATATATTTTTCTGAGAATCCGGCTGTATCGGATGGCTTATGAAGGGTTGTTCGAAAAATGAAAAACAAAAGCACAACACTTGCCGCCAGTATCAGACACTTTCCTATGATCCGCTTCTTTTTTCGTTTTTGTCTGTAATCGTCTGTCTGCACGTTACGTGCTCTTATCTTCTTTTTCATTCTACTCCTCATTTCTGCACAAGCTTTTTGTGCATATTAAGTTTGTGCCAAGTACACGCAGGCACAAATCTTTCATGTGAAAATTCATTTTCACGTTGCTCCTCATTCCTGCTCATCTAAAACATTTCTACCGAAAAGAAGCTGCTTATAAAAAGCAGCTTCTCTTATCTTTTGTACTTATAAAAATCTTCCGTACCTATATGAACTTCATCTTCTGTACTCTTACACTTAATCTTATGTGCCTTCTTGCTTCTTCGGTCGTAATCTGCTTAGATCTCCTTGGTAGTCTGATAGCAATATCCTCTTTGGTAGATCTTAAGGTAAAGCCCAAAATGCCGGTTCCTGCTATTTTGACTCCTAGCTGTCGCTAGGTGGGTAACCGCAACTAACTTTCTGCCTTCCACTGATTCGAGGCGGCCTGACATCCGGTTAGAAATATAGGAATCCCGTTTAAAGTAAATGTAGGTTCAAACTAGCAGGATTATCGCACATCCCAGGTTATTTACTGATTAGATTATACTATATTATGCGTGAAGAATCAATGTAAAATTCATGTCAAATTTTGTAATCCCAGTTCACTTGTCACATAATCCAGATAACGTACATGCTTGCATGTGAAGTTATCTGGATTCTATGTGACAAAGGGAGCGCCTCTTTAATGAGCAAAAATAGTAGCGAAGCTACGATAAAGCTCAGCATGAGCTTTTTGCGAATGGCGCGGGTGAACTGGAATGTCCTTGAAAACAATCCTCTATATAGATTACAGGATTATCTTCTTCGGACATTTCTCAGCGCAGACACCACATCCGGTGCACTTGCTCTGATCGATGTATGCAATGTTGTCTACTACATGGACTGCATCATGCTCACAGTTCTTCTCACACAGATGACAACCAATACATCCTACGGAACATGCCTTCATAACATCCTTACCCTTGTTCTTAGAGCTACACTGTACGATATGCTTTGCGTCGTATGGTACAAGCTCGATCAGATTCTTCGGGCAGGCTGCAACACATTTTCCACATGCCTTACATACTTCCTTATCTACCAGTGCGATTCCATCCACGATATGGATTGCATCAAACGGACAAGCCTTTACGCAGCTTCCGTAACCCAGACATCCATAAGAACAGGACTTTGCACCGCCACCCGGAACAAATGCCATAGATGCACAATCCTCTACACCAACATACTGATAGTCAGTTTTTGCCTTTTCACAGTTACCTGCACATTTTACAAATGCAACCTGACGTGTGCCTTCCTCAGCAGCAACACCCATGATCTCTCCGACCTTGGCACCGACCGGTGCACCACCAACCGGACAACCGTTGACAGGAGCTTCGCCCTTAACGATTGCTGCGGCAAGACCGGAACATCCTGCATATCCGCATCCACCACAGTTATTGCCCGGAAGAACGCCTAAAATTGCTTCTTCTCTTTCATCTACTTCAACCTTGAACTTTTCTCCGGAGATACCAAGGAAAAATCCAATAAATAGACCTACGCCGCCAACTACCAGTGTAGCAATAATAATAGCCTGTATACTCATCTTCTTTTCCTCCTAGATCATTCCTGAGAATCCCATGAAAGCGATAGACATCAGACATGCAGTGATCAGCACGATCGCTGTACCCTGAAATGGCTTCGGGATGTCATTGTATTCGATTTTTTCACGAATTCCAGCCATAATCGTAATTGCAATAAAGAATCCGACTGCGGTAGCAAATCCGTTTACAACACTCTCTAAAATATTGTATTCCTTTGTGACATTCGTCAGTGCAACACCAAGTACCGCACAGTTTGTTGTGATCAGTGGAAGGTATACACCAAGACTCTGATATAAAGCCGGCATAGACTTCTTTAAGAACATCTCAACGAACTGAACCAGTGCTGCGATAACCAGAATGTAAACGATTGTCTTCAGATACTGGATATCTAACGGTGTTAATATAAACTTATAGATCAATGCTGTTACAAAGGAGGAAATCGTAATAACGAAGATTACGGCTCCACCCATACCAGCCGCTGTTTCTGTTTTCTTAGATACGCCAAGAAATGGACAGATACCAAGGAACTGGCTTAAAACGACGTTGTTTACGATTGCAGAACCAACTGCAAGTAAAATTAATGTTTTCATCCGTATCTATCCTCCTATTCTGCTTCTTTTTTACCGGTACACATGGAAGACTGACTACAGCTTGCGCAGTCACCGGTCAGACATCCGGACGGACTTGCAAGCGGCTTGCCCTTCTCATCCATCTTCTTACGGATAATGTTCATTCCTGCAACTAAAAATGCCAGTACAAGGAATGCTCCCGGTGCCATAACAAAGATTGTGATTGGTGTAAACCAGTCAAGGGAAAGGATCTGATGTCCGAATAACTGTCCTGCACCAAGGATCTCTCTTACAATACCGATAGAAGTCAGACCTACGGTAAATCCAAGTCCCATACCAATACCATCGAAGATAGACGGTACAACCGGATTCTTAGAAGCATAACTCTCGGCACGGCCAAGGATAATACAGTTAACAACGATCAGTGGAATATACACACCCAGTGCGGATGCAAGGGATGGTGTATATGCTTTCATAAAAAACTCTACGATTGTAACCAGTGATGCAACGATTACAATATATGCCGGCATTCTGACGCCGTTCGGGATCACCTTACGGAATGCGGAAATCAGCATATTGGATAAAATCAATACAACGGTTGTTGATAATCCCATTCCAAGTCCGTTGATAGCAGCGGTTGTTACTGCCAGTGTCGGACACATACCAAGCATCAGTACAAATGTAGGATTCTCTTTTACAATACCATTATATAAACGTTCTACATTCTTATTCATTCTTAGTTACCTCCTTCCAACTGTAAATCATTCTGGAAGTATGTAATACATGCATTGACACCATTTGCGATTGCCTTTGATGTAATAGTTGCACCAGAAATAGATTCGATCTCATTGTCAGATGCCGGTGCCTGCTTTACAACGGTAAAGCTGTCTACCTGCTTATTCTCAAACTGTTTGTAGAAATCTTCATCCTGTGCCTTCATACCAAGTCCCGGTGTCTCAGCAATATCTGTAATGGAATATCCGTTGACAGTTCCATCATTCCGAATACCAACAGAGAAGGTAATGTTTGCCTGGCTTCCGTCCTTTGCAGTTACAGTAATTACATATCCAATGTCATTGCCATTGCTGTCCTTTGCGACCTGTACATCTGTAATCTCATCGGAATAACCGGCTTCATCTAATGTAGATGCTGCCTGCTCTTTGTCAAAGCCATCATAAGCTTCAAAACTGTCTGCATCTGCAAACACCTGCTGATATGCTGCCTGTGAAGCGGCAAGGCTTGCAGCTTCGATCGGATCCTTTGTGATGCCGTAAACAGCACCCAGTATAAATCCTAATACTAAGGTAAATGCAGTTAAAATCAATGCGTCATGCACTATTTTCTTATTCATGCTTTTTTACCTCCTTTACCTGTCCAAAAGCTTTCGGAATGGTAATCTTCTCAATCATCGGTACAAGCAGGTTGCTTAAGATGATCGCAAAAGAAACTCCCTCTGCATTCGCACCAAAGGTACGGAATAATCCGGTCAGTACACCAAGGCAGATACCATAGAGCATCTGTCCCATCGGAGTGATCGGGGATGTTACATAATCGGTTGCCATGAAGAATGCTCCAAGCATCAGACCACCGCCACATAACTCTGCAACAATATAGTTCACATCAAATCCATGTCCGCTAAACAGGATCAGGAAGATGACGAAGGAAACGATATAGGTTCCAGGAATACGAAGATCGATCACACCCATAAGGATCAGGAAAATCGCACCGATCAGGATTGCGATCACGGATGTCTCACCGATTGTTCCTGCTGTCTTACCGATCAGCATATCCATAATATTTACGGAGTCTACACCCTCATTCCGGATCAGGGCAAGCGGTGTTGCACCGGAATAAGAATCAATGCTGAAGTTGGTCATATCAGCAGCAAATGCGATCAGCAGGAAACATCTTGCACCCAGTGCAGGGTTCATGAAGTTCTGTCCCAGTCCGCCGAACATCATCTTAACAATGATGATCGCAAACACACCACCGATCACTGCTTCCCACCATGGCAAAGTTGCCGGCAGGTTCAATGCTAAAAGAAGACCCGTTACAACTGCACTCATGTCTCCTAATGTACTCTTTTTATGTACAATCTTCTCAAATACCCATTCAGAAACAAGACAGCTTGCAATCGTTACTAACATTAAGACCAATGCCTTATATCCAAAATTATAAATACCAAATATACTCGTCGGCAGTAATGCAATCACAACATAGAGCATGATTCTGCTGGTGGTATCTTTGGAACGCACATGTGGTGATGATGATACATTATATAACTCACTCACAACAATCCACCTCTTTCTTCTATTATTTTTTTCTGCGTTCTGCAATTATCTGTTTTTTCATTGTCTTGATATACTGCGCCAGCGGACGTTTTGCCGGGCAGATAAAGCTGCAGCTTCCACACTCTACGCACTCCATGCCATGCCATTTCTCAAAGGATGCCATATCGCCATGCTGTGCAAACTTCGAAAGTCTTGATGGAACGATCTGCTCCGGACATGCTGCTACACATCTTCCGCAGTTGATACATGCAGTTGCAATATTATCTGCGGCTGCAACCTCGTCCTTTGTCATACATAACAGTGCAGATGTTGTCTTTGTAGTCGGAATATCTAATCCAAACATTGCAAATCCCATCATCGGACCACCGGAAATAATCTTTTCCGGTTGTTCCTTGAATCCGCCTGCCGCATCTAACAGCTCCTGGAAACTTGTTCCGATCGCAAACTCAAAGTTGCAAGGATCTGCGACTGCATCTCCTGTCACGGTAAATACACGGTTCATAACCGGCTTACCAAGCTTTACTGCATTATAAACAGAAACAACGGTCTCTACGTTGTCCACGATACATCCTGCATCTGCCGGAAGCATCTTGGAATTGATCTCACGATGTGTTACCGCATAGATCAACTGACGCTCACCACCCTGTGGGTACTTGGTAAGTAATGTAGCCACTTCAATACGTGACTCATTCTTCGTCAGCTCCTCAAGCTTTGCAATACACTCCGGCTTGTTGTTCTCGATCGCAATATAACCCTTTGCATTCGGGAACAGCTTTAAAATAATCTTCAAACCGCCTACGAGCTTCTCTGAGTCATCTAACATGATCCGGTAATCGGATGTCAGATACGGCTCACACTCTGCTCCGTTGACGATAATCGTATCAATCTTATCCGGCTCTTTCGGTGACAGCTTTACATGTGTCGGGAAACCGGCTCCGCCCATACCTACAACACCGGCATCGCGGACTTTTGCAATAATCTCTTCACCTGACAGTGCTTCCACATCATCGACTGTCTGATACTCTACTTCTTTGAACTCTCCATCGCTCTCGATCACAATGGAATTCACCATGTCTCCTGTCGGAACACGCCTTGGCTCAATCGCCTTAACGGTACCAGATACCGATGCATGGATCGGTGCAGATACAAATCCTCCGGCTTCTGCTATCATCTGGCCTTTCAAAACCACATCACCTACAGCTACAACTGGCTTCGCCGGTGCGCCGATATGCTGTGATACCGGATATACCAGTTCGCCTTTGGGTAGTAATTCACGCGTTGGCTTATCTTTTGATAAATCCTTTCCTTCTACAGGATGGACTCCACCTTTAAATGTCAATAAACCCATTTCCTGTGCCCCACTTTCTTCTTAGTTTGTATTCCTTTACATGCGTAAAGTAGTGATAAAACACTTGTTCCTATTATATCACAATTCCTATTATATGTAAGGCTTTTTGATAAATTTCCATCATTTTTTTTCGTATTTTTTTGTGATATAATATACAAAA
>CACZPJ010000109.1 GCA_902782995.1 uncultured Lachnospiraceae bacterium
GATGCAGATGGCAACAATGTAGAAGCACCATTCCAGAAGAAATATCCGGATCTTGCAAAACGTATCGTATTCGTTAACTCCGGTGGATCTGATTATTATCAGACAAAGGTTGATGAGATCTTAGCAGATGAGAACAACGAGTTATATCCGGATCTGATGGGACTTGAAGTTGACTATGTATTAAAATATGTAAACGGTGATTACTTAAGCAACGTAGCTGACTGTGGAATCGCAGCCGACGATTACGCAAACCAGTATCAGTACAATCTGGATCTTGGTACAGTAAGCGGCGGCGACAGCAGCAATCCGGAAGATGTAAAAGCATTATTCTGGCAGGCTACACCGGGCTGCTTCCAGTTAAGAGCAGATTTCTGTGAGAAATATCTTGGAACTACAGATGTAGATGAATTAAACAAGATGTTCTCTACCTGGGACGGCGTACTTGATGCAGCAAGAAAAGTAAATGAAGCTTCCAATGGAAAGGTTAAGTTATTCTCCGGATTTGATGAGTGCTTCCGTGTTCTTTCAAACTCCAGAGCACAGGGCTGGTACGGCGATGACGATAAGCTTTCTGTAGATGATAACATGACAAAATACATGGAACTTGCTAAGACAATGTGTGACGAAGATCTTACATTCCAGACAGATCAGTGGTCTACTGACTGGTATGCAAACATGGAAGGTGACGGCGAGTCTTCTAATGCAGCATTAGCTTATTGTGGATGTCCTTGGTTCACATACTGGTGCTTAAAAGATCCTTGGAAAGAGAACACAATCCTTGTAAATGCACCGGAACAGTTCTTCTGGGGTGGTACCGGACTTGCAGCAACCGCAGGATGCTCTGACAAAGAGATGGCTGGAACGATCATCAAAGAGTTCACATGCGATAAGGACTTCATGGTTTCTATCAATGCAGCAAACAGCGACTTCGTAAACAATACAGAAGCAATCAAGGATATCTCCGCAGCAGGAGCAACCTGTGATTACTTATATCCGGCAGCAAGCCAGGATTTCATGAGCTTCTTCTTACCATTAGCTGAGAATATCAAGGCTGATGTAGCAACCGCAGAGGATCAGGATATCAACTCTATGTGGGCTACACAGGTTAAGGAATACGCAAACGGTAATAAGGACATGGATACAGCTATTGCAGACTTCAAGGCAGCAGTACATGACAAGTTCTCTTACTTAAGCGCAGAATAATAACAAAGAGTAAAAGCTGACAGACAAATAAAGGATAAGTTTACTGCCCTTTCCATAGAGGGAAGGGCAGTAACTATCTAAAAATATAAGCGAAAAGCTTGTTCTATGAGGATGTTTCATCAGAATATGGAATTGGGAGGAGTGGAAGGATGAATACCAAGAAAAAGCGTAAACATATTGAATATGGCAGATATGGGTACTTCTTTATAGCACCGTTTTTTATCACATATCTTCTGTTTCAGCTCTGGCCATTGATCAATACATTTCGCTATAGTACCTTGAATTACTATAAGAGAAATGGCCGTGAGTTTATAGAAGCCTGTGGACTGGATAACTTTAAGAATATCTTAGGTATCACAGCAGGTGAGAAGGGTTACTTTTTAATCTACTTTAAAAATACAATTATCATGTGGTTTGCAAACTTTATCCCACAGATACTTGTTTCCCTGTTATTAGCAGCATGGCTGACCAATAACATTGTAAAATTAAAAGCATCAGGTGCGATCAAGATCATTATCTACTTACCAAGTGTTATCACAGCAGCATCTGTATCTGTTTTATTCAACGCAATGTTTTCCCAGTATGGACCGATCACACAGAGCTTAAGAGATATGGGAGTCATTTCGGAAAAGTTTAACTTTATGACAAGCGTAGCAGGAACGCGGGGCCTGATCGCCTTTATCCTGTTCTGGATGTGGTATGGAAATACAACATTGTTACTGATCTCCGGTGTACTTGGAATCGACCCTTGTCTCTATGAGGCAGCCGACATCGATGGTGCAACCGGTAACAAGAAGTTCCGTTTTATTACCTTACCACTGTTAAAACCAATCCTGATGTATGTACTGATCACATCTGCAATCGGTGGACTTCAGATGTACGACATTCCGGCACTGTTTAATGTCAGCAAGACCGGATTGATCGGACAGCCGGATGATAAGTCAACAACCGTAGCGATGTACATCATGCGGTTATACAGCAGTGATGTCGGTAAGGCAGCAGCCGTTTCGGTATTATTATTCTTTATCACCTTAGCAATCAGTCTGATCTTCTTTGCAACGATGACAGACAGAGGGGGAAAAGTAAAAAAACAGAAAGGGGGTAAACACTAATGGCAAATTTTAATTCAGCAGTATCGATGCAGACAGAGAAAAGAACGAAAAGCTATTCTGCACATTTACATACACAGCGTATCTTACGCGGAATCGTTTGTGCCTTCTTTTGTATCTTAAGTTTACTTCCATTCTTACTGATGATCATGAATGCGACGAGAACATCATCCGCGATCCAGTCCGGAGTAACGCTGATCCCATCCACGCATCTGATCGAGAACTGGAAGATGTTAATGGCAAAGCAGAACGGAATGCAGTTGACCTTACAGATGGCATTAAAGAACTCCCTGATGATCACAATCCCGGGTACATTCCTTGCAATCTATGGTTCCTGTATGACAGCATATGGAATTCATGTATATGATTTTAAGCTGAAAAAGTTCGCATGGGCATTCATCATGGCGATCATGATGGTACCGACCCAGGTAACGATCATTGGTTTCTATCGTTTCATGATCCAGTTAAAGCTGATCGATACATACATTCCTCTGATCGTGCCATGTATCGCAGCACCGGCGGTTGTATTCTTTATGAAGCAGTATATGGAGAGTACCTTATCCTTAGAGATGATCGAAGCAGCACGAATTGATGGAGCAAGAGAATTCCGTATCTTTAATACGATCATTATGCCGATCATGAAACCGGCAGTTGCAACACAGGCAATCTTCCAGTTTATTGCACAGTGGAATAACTTATTTACACCGACCATCCTCTTAACCACGGATACGAAAAAGACCTTACCGTTATTCGTACAGATGCTGACCTCCGATCAGTTCCGTGTAGACTATGGTGTTGTATATGTAGGATTAACCGTTACGGTTGTCCCACTGATCATTGTTTATCTGATTCTTTCCAAGTACATCGTTGCAGGCGTTGCCCTCGGTGGTGTAAAGGGTTAAGAATAAATGGTAGTTTTCAGTTTCCATTTCCTCACAATAATATATGCTTAGTCGAAAGACCGTCTGTAATCCTCAATGCAGACGGTCTTTCGCTGCATAGGTCTTGTTTTCGGAAAAAATCTGTGCTATACTGTCAGACGTTGCAAACCCCGAAAAACAAGGTCTTAGGGGAATAAATCGTGTGTTCGAGACCTTCCACACGTAAAACAAAACTAAAGGAGACAAATGAATATGAGAAGAAACAAAAAGGTACTGTTTATCGTGCAGGCTGCAATGATCGCAGCAATCTATGTCGTTCTGACATATTTTATCAGCGCATTTAATTTAGCCAGTGGTGCAATTCAGGTGCGTATTTCAGAGGCACTTACGATCCTGCCAGTCTTTACACCGGCAGCAATTCCGGGATTGTTTATCGGCTGTCTGCTCTCGAATCTGTTAACAGGCTGTATGCCGCTTGATGTGGTATTCGGAAGTCTGGCAACACTGATCGGTGCATGTGGTACATATGCACTCCGTAAGCATAAATGGCTTGCTCCGCTGCCGCCGATCGCAGCAAATACGATCATTGTTCCATTCGTACTTGCATATGTATACAATGCAGAGGGAACAATTCCGTTTTTCATGCTGACCGTAGGAATTGGGGAAGTGATTTCCTGCTATGTATTAGGAGAGATCTTAATGACAGTGCTTGCAAAATACCGCAATGTGATTTTTAAGAACGAAATTTAAGAAAAAGAACATTTAAGGGTTGCAATTTTTGGAATTATAAAATATAATAGGTCTAGACCAAAGAGGGTATATTCGTAGAAATATGCCCTTTTTTTGTATCCTAAGACTACTTAAACAGGGTGATAACTGGAGGTATCTATGAAGACACTTGAGACAAATGATTGGATGATATTAAACAGCATCATATATAAGATCTACACAACAGAAGATGCAGACATCATGCGTGCCCAGTTTTTGGAGCAGATGAAGATGGTACTAGACTTTGACAGTGCGGACTTTTACCTTGCATCACAGGACGATGAAAAGCGGCTTGTAAGACCGGTAACCTATAACTGCGATGATGAAGAATCCCTGCTCAATGCAGCGATGGAGAGTGGAAGAGCGGACATGTATACCGGAAAGTGTCTGGTGTATCGGGAAACGGATGTGCTTGCGGACAGTGAGCGTGTACAGACTGAATTATACAATAAAGTCTATAAGCCGAATAACTGGCATTATGCGATCCAGATGATCTTAGGACGGAACAAGGAATTTTTAGGCGTGATCACATTCTACCGGACGATCGGAAAGGATAACTTCCAGTATGATGATATTTTTATCTTAGATATGTTAAAGGATCATATTGCATACCGCCTGTTTAGCGATAATAAGGAGCATGGAAACGCTGTCGGCAAGCTGACGGTTACAGAAGCAACGGAAAAATACGAACTGACGAAGAGAGAGCATACGATCCTGCATCTTTTGATGGACGGACGTGACAATGCGGCAATCTGTGAAGAATTGTCGATCAGTGTCAATACCTTAAAAAAGCATATTTTAAATATCTACCGTAAGCTTGGGATCAAGAACAGGGTACAGTTGTTTAAGATGATAAAAGAAAAAGAATAAAAAAGCGGCATGCGCGAAATCGTGCATGCCGCTTTTCTATTCTTCTTCCTCTGAAGTCTCAGGTATCTTAATATAGATTTTTTCAATGCGGTTTTTATCCATCTTATCGACACGGAGGATCGTGCCATCCGGTGCGGTCACCGCCTCGCCTTCTTCCGGGAGGTGGTCGAGCAGTCCGAGCAGATACCCGCCGATCGAATCATAATCTTCGGATTCCAGCTTCAGATTCAGGGAATCACACAGATCCTCTAAGTTCATCGAACCCTGTACCAGATATTCGTGGTCGTTGATCGCGAAGATGTCATCTTCTTCGTTGGCATCGTATTCATCATGGATCTCGCCGACAATCTCTTCTAACAGATCTTCGAGTGTGATAACCCCGGCAGTCGTACCGTATTCATTTAGTACGATCGCAATATTGATCGAAGATTCCTGCATCTGGGAAAACAGCTCAGCCGTATTCTTGTGTTCATAGGTAAAGAAAGGCTTACGCATAATATCACGGATCGAAAAGCTGCGTTCATCTTCAAAAAGCAGCAGATCCTTGACATTTAAAATACCGATCACATTATCCGTTGAATCCTCGTAAACCGGATAACGCGTATATTTTGTCTCGCGGTAGGTTGCAAGCACTTCCTGATAGGAAGCATCTACAGGCAGAAAGGTCATATCGATTCTTGGAATCATGATCTCCTTTGCCTCTGCATCTGTGAAGTCGAATACGTTATTGATCATTTCACGTTCTTCGGATTCGATCACACCGCTTTCGTGGCTGACATCTACGATCGTACGAAGTTCATTTTCCGTCAGCACCTTGTGATTGGCATTCGGATTGATTCTTAGCAGTCGTAAGAATCCGCTTGAAAGCGCATTGATGATAAAAATGACCGGTGTTAAAACCTTCATAATACCATCAATGACACCCGCATATGCCAGTGAAATAGAATCCGCATGGATCGTTGCGATCGTTTTTGGTGAGATTTCACCAAAAATAAGGATAAGCAGTGTCAATACACCTGTTGCAATTCCGGCTCCAACACTGCCGAAGATACGGATCGCAAGGGAAGTCGCGATCGAGGAGGCAGACAGGTTTACCACATTGTTGCCGATTAAGATCGCACTTAACATTTTTGCGGAATGTTCCGTGATCGAAAGTACCTTTTTTGCCCGCTTATTGCCTTCATCTGCGAGTGTCCGCATACGGATATTGCTTACCGTGGTAAGGGCGGTCTCAGCCGATGAGAAAAAGGCGGAGAGCAAAAGCAGTACGATCAATACGATAATCTGAATAATATCTCCTGTTGCCAATTAGTTCACATCCAAATCTGCATAATAGTCGGTTAATGCGCTCATATCTACTTCGGTGTAGCTGACAGGCTTATTCTTCTCATAAGCACGATAGCCGGAGCCTGCGATCCATCCGATCACACCTACGCCAATGACAACGCACAAAGCACAAGATAAAAAGTGCATGCGTTTTTCTTTTTTCATAATCTTCTTACGATTTTTTTTCTGTTCTTTATAACGATCTACTTTTTCCTGACTCATAAAAATTCCTCATTTCTTCTTAATAATAATAGAATGAATCTACAGAATCGAATAGGATAATCCGAATCATAAAATGTATTATACAACAAGTCCGTGATAATTTGTTGAAAAAATTTCAATTTTACATAAAATATACACAGAAAATTGGGAATTATGATATACTAATTCCGTCAAGCAGATAAGCAATGAGACTGCTTGCAGGCAAAATTGCTTATCTATTTGACGGATAAACAAACACGAACAAGTAGGGTGACAGCCCGGATTGTGAGTGCTTGTTGCGATTTCGGAAGTTCAAAGAACGGAGAAGTCGGAATTAGTATGTATCGGGAAGGAACAAAAGATTTATGAGCAAGCAGGGAATCATTTTTGATATGGACGGAACCTTATGGGATTCGGCCGAAGGTGTGGCAAAGTCCTGGACAGAGGTTGTGGCAGAGAAATATACAGATCAGCGTGTGATCACCGTAGATGAGATCCATGGTGTCATGGGTAAGACGATGGATGTGATCGCAAGACTCTTGTTCCCGGAACTGGAAAAGGAACAGAGTGAGGAAATGTTAGGACATTGCTGTAAGCGGGAAAATGCATACCTAAGAGAGCATGGCGGTATCCTGTATCCGGGGTTAGAAGAAACGATGCAGACTTTGCAGAAGAAGTATCATCTTTATATCGTAAGTAATTGCCAGAGCGGATATATAGAGGCATTTCTGGATCATTATAAGTTAGGACATTATTTTGAAGACATCGAGTGTTACGGAAATACCGGAGAGAAAAAGGCCGGGAATATCCGCACAGTTGTAGCGCGTAACGCACTGACAGACGCAGTTTATGTCGGTGATATTCAGGGCGATTATGATGCAAGCTGTGAGGCAGGCGTACGCTTTGTCCATGCAGCATATGGATTTGGAACGATTGACCGGAAGGTACCGGCGATCAGTCAACTGAGAGATCTGCCGGAAATTATTGACGGAGTATTCGCAGAATAATCCAAACGCCTATATTTGTGGGCAGGATCATAGAACCGGAATCAGAACGAAAAGAGCAATATAATAGAGAGAAGAATCTGGAAGTGAAATCATAAGATTTCAAAGCCCGGGTTCTTTTTTTAGATTAGGGTGTCAAAAGATGCTTTATAAATCAACAAGACAAAATGCACAAAATATGTAAAGCAAACTTTTATTTGCGATTTTAGCTTCGAGTGAAATCCACTGCCAACTACAACCATACAAGTGAAGCCTCCGCTGAACTTGTATGGTTGTAGTTGGCAGTTAGTTCACGATGAGCGTTGCAAATGTTTGCGGAGCATATTTTGTGCATTTTGCTAATTATAAAATTTGAAAGCATCTTCTGACACCCTAATCTTTGAAAGAAATATTGCAACACAGTATTGACAAAATAATATTATATAATATATAGTATTGAATATGAAATAGTAGTATTTCAAAAATAACATTAGATGTCGAATAATATAACGATAAGGAGTGATTGCATGGTATTTAACACAGGAGCAGCTCTTTTAGATGCAGTGGTTTTAGCGGCTGTATCGAAGGAAGAGGAAGGCACCTATGGTTATAAGATAACGCAGGATGTACGTGCTGCAATCGATGTTTCCGAGTCGACTCTGTATCCGGTCTTACGACGGTTGCAAAAGGATGACTGCTTAGAAGCATACGATGTAGAGTGTGGCGGAAGGAACCGGAGGTATTATAAGATAACCGAACGGGGAAGCAGCCAGTTAGAAATGTACAAATCAGAATGGAAAATATATTCTTCGAAAATATCAGCGATGTTTTCGGGAGAGGAGACACTATGAATCGACAGGAGTTTATGAAGAGGTTAGAGGAATTGCTTACCGACATTTCACAGGAAGAAAAAGAAGAAGCAATCGCATTCTACACCGGGTATTTTGAAGATGCAGGCGTAGAGAATGAGGAAAAGGTAATACAGGAGTTAGAGTCACCGGAGAAGCTTGCAGCATCCATTAAGGCAGGTCTTAAGGGGGATGACGGAATCTATACGGAAAGCGTGTACCAGCAGGCAGAATCAGACCGTGCACTGCCGGCACAGGCAATGCATACAGAATATGAATATCAGTCCGGAAATACAGAAACTGGAAAAAACAGTGCGAAGACGAGAAATACGGGACTTACGATTGTGTTGATCGTTCTGATCGCTATCGTCACAAGCCCAGTCTGGGTCGGATTGCTCAGTGCCGTGTTTGGGGTACTGATGGGAATCTTTGGTGTCGTGATCGGTGTGATTGCCGGGCTGGCAGGACTGACGTGTGCAGGCATTATAGGTGGTTTTGGATTGGTAGGTGCAGGAATCGGAGCGTTGGTTACCGGCAACCTGGCAGCAGGAATGCTTGTCGCAGGTCTGGGTGCTTTATTCCTTGCAGTCGGACTTCTTTGCATGATTCTTCTGGTACTGCTCTGCGGAAGATTCGTGCCATGGCTGGTACGTGGTATCATTTCATTGTTTCAGAAGATTTTTCGTAAAAGAAAAAGACAGGCAGCGGCATAAGGAGGAAGATTATGAATAAGTTTATAAAGGTAGTTTTGATCATAGCAGCGGTTTGTGCAGGAGTCGGGGTACTGCTCTGCGGAGTGGGAACAATATCCGGGGTATCTATGATGGATGTAAAGTCCAAACTCAAAATCGAAGAGAAGAATATCCTGGGTCATTCAGGTGCAGAGGCTGTCACTGCCACGGAAAGTGATTATGGATTTGATCATGGACTAGACGCAAAACCGGGAAATATTTTTCAAAAATTCGCTGCATGGGTGGAAGATGCGGCAGATACGGTAAGTCTTAACTCAGATAATTATGATGGAAGCTGGATCAATGGAAGCAATGTGACGAGAGAGGACTACAGCTACGATGGAAGCAAGGTCAGAAATCTCGATATTTCCCTGTATGCAGGTTCTTTAACATTAGAAGAATCGGATACCGAGGATGTACGTGTGGTCGTCTATTATAAAAATGCTGCGGTCAACTGTGATATGAACGAAGAAACGTTAAAATTAAAAGAGGAAAAGAAGCGTTACAGCAAAAAGCACCGTGTTGCAGTTACGTTGTATCTGCCAAAAGATATCCGGTTAAAGACATTGAACATTGATGCCGGTGCAGGACAGGTAACATCGGATCTCGACCAGCTTGCGGCTGAAAATGCAAAGATCGCAGTAGGTGCAGGAGAAGCAGTGTTTGATGCACTTAAGGTAACGGATCTCTTAGAAGTGACGGTACAGGCAGGTTCTATCGATCTTTCCGATACCTATACCAAGGATCTATCCTTAGACTGTGGCGTCGGGGAACTGGTTTATCAGGGCGGAACAACCGGAGATCTGACCGGAAACAGCGGTGTCGGTTCGCTGGAATTAGACTTAGATGGAAAACCAAGTGACTATAATTACAGCTTAAGCTGTGGAGTAGGAAGCATTGATATCGAAGATGAGACCTATTCCGGTCTTGGAGCAGAAAAAGATATTGACCATGATGCAGATAAGGATATGTCCTTAGACTGCGGCGTCGGCAGTATTACCGTAGATTTTGATTAAGATTTGAGTATCAGTATCAAAGATACTTTGGAAAACTGAAACGATGAAAATGCACACAATATACCGAGCGAACTTTTGGTTGTGAAGTATATTGTGTGCATTTTTGCTGTATAGGAAATTCCGTTGGAATTTCTATATTTTATTCGTTATAAAATTTGTATATTTCTTTGGATGTCTAAATATCATAAGGAGAAGATTTAAAACTATGGTATTTGGATTTGGCATATGATAAAATAAAACAAGGGAAAAATAGGGGAAAAGAGGGTATTACTATGAAGCAGATTCCAAATCGAAAAATACACCTGGTACCGTTCGATCATATTGCCGGTTTTGATGTAAGACCGGGATTTTATGAGATCAATGGGGCGACAGCGATACCGGGTGGCGTTAACTTTACTTTGCATTCGAATCAGGCAACGAGCTGTGAGCTTTTGCTGTTTCACCGGATGGAGGATGAGCCGTTTGCAATCCTTCCGTTTCCGGAGCATTACCGGGTTGGGAATGTGTATTCGATGATCGTATTTAAGCTGGATATTGAACAGTTTGAGTATGCCTACCGGTTAGACGGACCATACGAACCGGAAAAGGGGATTATTTTTGACAAGAGTAAGTACCTGTTAGATCCGTATGCCAAGGCAGTTACCGGACAGAGTGTCTGGGGCAGAAGATCGGAGGTTGGCAACTGTTATAAGGCGCGTGTCGTAAAGGATGATTTTGACTGGGGTGACTTCAAGGAACCGCATATCCCGATGGAGGATCTGATCATCTATGAACTGCATGTCAGGGGATATACAAAGGCAGACGGTTCGATCACCACAGTTCCGGGAACGTATGCAGCCTTAATGGAGAAGATTCCGTACTTAAAGGAGCTTGGAGTAAATGCAGTGGAGCTGATGCCTATCTTCGAGTTTGACGAAGTAAAAGACCGCAGGCAGTATAATGGGCAGGAACTGTTAGATTACTGGGGCTATAATACGGTCAGTTTTTTTGCACCGAATACCAGTTATAGTGCGGGGGTGGAGTATAACCGCGAAGGAAATGAGTTAAAGGAACTGATCCGTTCATTGAATGAGAATAATATCGAAGTAATCCTGGATGTTGTATTTAACCATACGGCAGAAGGAAATGAGAAAGGACCATTTTTTTCCTTTAAGGGCTTTGACAATAACATCTATTATATGCTGACACCGGATGGAAAATATTATAATTACAGTGGGTGTGGTAATACGTTAAACTGTAATCATCCGATCGTGCAGCATCTGATCTTAGAATGTCTGCGTTATTGGGTGACTTCTTACCGGGTAGACGGATTCCGGTTTGATCTTGCTTCGATCCTTGGAAGAAATGAGGATGGAACACCGATGAGCAAGCCGCCGCTGTTACAGAGCCTGGCGTTTGATCCGATCCTTGGTAAGACAAAGCTGATCGCAGAGGCATGGGATGCGGGTGGACTTTATCAGGTCGGCAGCTTCCCGTCATGGAACCGTTTTGCAGAGTGGAATGGAAAGTACCGGGATGATCTCCGCAGCTTTTTAAAGGGGGATGCAGGATTTGCGGCGGCAGCCGCAAACAGGATTACAGGATCACAGGATATTTATAATCCGGAGATCCGTGGCTACAATGCATCCGTGAATTTTCTGACCTGCCACGATGGGTTTACTCTGTATGATCTGTACTCCTATAATGAAAAACACAATGAGGCAAATGGCTGGAATAATACCGATGGCGAGAGCAACAATCGTAGCTGGAACTGTGGCATCGAGGGCGAGACAGATGATCCGGAGGTGATCACACTGCGGAAGCGGCTGATCAGGAATGCCTGTGCTGTATTGCTGACGAGCCGTGGCACACCAATGTTTTTAGCCGGAGATGAATTCTGCAACACACAGTACGGGAATAATAATCCATACTGTCAGGATAACATGGTTTCTTGGCTGGACTGGTCGAGACTCGAGAAGTTCCCGGATATTTATGAGTTCTTCCGTTATATGATTGCATTTCGGAAGGAACATGCAGTCATCCGTAAGGATATGCAGATGTGCAGTATGCGCTTTCCGTCCATGAGTCTGCATGGCATGCAGCCGTGGAACAGCTCCTATGACTGGGATACACATGTGATCGGGGTTATGTTTGCAGGAAGAACCCCGGATGGGAAAAAAGATGATGTGGTCTATCTGGCTATTAATACATTCTGGGAGAATCAGACAATCCAGTTACCGGAGATCCCGGTCGACAGAAGCTGGAAGGTAGTGGTTGATACCCGCTATGAGACCGGTATGGTCGAGCAGCATTATCCGGTCTGGAACAATCAGACAGAACTGTTTCCAAGAAGCGTGCAGATACTGATCGTAGAGTAAAAGTATTTGATATAGATTTGTTAATAGTGCCCCAAAATAGCCGCCCAGCTTGAGAAAATATGGGAATATGATATAATGAGTGTAAGCAATGAGCAGTGCCAAAAGAGGAACAGATAAAATTGCCTGCTTGCAGGGCATATTTTATCTGGGACGATTTTGATAGTGCGAAGCACAGGCAGCGAGGAAATGCGAAGCATTTTCGAGCCTGCACTGCGAATGAAAGTATCCAACCAGAATGCCACAGGATCGGAGGTGTCAGATGATGTATGAGAATTCAGAAACAGTACATGTACAGATCAGCAGAGACGAGATGACAGCGTATCTGACGCTTGATGAGCCGGAAGAAGGGACATACAGCAGGGAGCAGTTAGAATATCTGCTCGTGGAAAAGGGTGTCTTGTATGGCGTAGATAAACAGATCTTGCAGCGCATGATTGATGAGAGATCCTACTATACCCAGACCGCAGTTGCCCATGGGGAAGAGGCAGTAGATGGACAGGATGGATTTTACGAGTATAACTTCAAGCGGAATCCGAATAATAAGCCGGTGATCCGTGAGGACGGATCGGTCGATTACTGGAGCATGAATCTGATCGAGACGGTTATTGCCGGACAGGTAATTGCCATTTATAAGCCGGCGGTGCAGGGCAAAAACGGCATGACAGTAACCGGAAAAGAGATCCCATGTAAGATTGGAAAGGAATTAAGTCCGATCAAAGGACGCGGCTTTGAACGTCAGAACGATAACCTGACGTATATTGCGTCGATCGATGGTAAGATCGATATGATCGAGGGCAAGATCAACATCAATAATTTCCATGAGATCTATGGAAATGTCGATTTTAACTTTGGAAACATCGACTTTGCAGGAGATGTGGTCATCCACGGCAATGTCTGCACCGGAATCAGTGTACGTGCCGGAGGAACGATTACGGTGGATGGTGTCGTGGAAGGTGCAAAGCTCTGGGCAGGAAAGGATATTGTGCTGCGAAGCGGTGTGTTAGGCGACGGCAAGGCAGACATTTTTTCAAGAGGAAACATTACAGCCAGCTTTTTTGAATATGCCAAGATCGAGGCACTTGGGGATATTCAGGCAGACTATCTCCTACAGTGTGAGGCAGAGACGAAGAAGAAGATCCGGCTCGATGGAAGAAAGGGTAAGATCCTCGGTGGACGCGTGCATGCAGTCTGTGGGATCGAAGCAAATGAAATCGGAAACGAGTCGGAGTTACATACAACGGTAGAGGCAGGAATCGGAGATGCGGTCTATAAGCGGATGCAGGATCTTAGGAAGGAGCTTTTAACACTGCATGAGGACATTGATAAGATCAGTGCAGGGATTAAGAAGATGGATGCGCTGATCGAGGCAAACGGAAGCTTCAGCAGGGAAGACCCGAGGAGAACACAGCTTGTCCGTGCAAGAATCCAGTATATCTCAAGAGAGAAGGCAGGAAAGGCGGAACTCCGGGAATTGAACCAGCAGGAAGAAGATGCGAAGGATGCTACGATCAAGGTTGGCAGACGCATCTATCCGGGCGTATTTCTTGTGATCGGGAATGTGAAAAAGCTCGTACAGGAAGCACAGTTTGCTGTCGAGTATGTGCGCAGGGATGACAAGATCGTACTTAAGGGAGAGCAGATTGTTGGATAGCATCGAAATCTGCGATGAAAAAATAGCATAGAAGAACGAAATATACTTGCAAAAAATCATCACTATATTATACTAATGTAGTGGTGATTTTTGTGACTTATGAGAAAATATGCGAGTATATCTATGATATACCCAAGTTTACGAAGAAAAATGGTTTAGAACATACGAAAAAGTTGTTGGAATACATGGGAAATCCGCAGAGAAGATTCGAAGTGATCCATGTTGCGGGAAGTAATGGAAAGGGAAGTGTCTGTGCATTTATAAACAGTGTGCTGGTACATGCCGGTAAGCAGACAGGGCTTTTTATTTCCCCGCATCTGGTCTGTATGGAGGAACGCTTTCAGATCAATGGAAGAAACTGCTCACGCGAGGACTTCATAGAAGCATTTGAGATAGTGAAGGCTGCGGTAGATAAGATGCAGAAGGATAACGAAGCACATCCTTCTTTTTTTGAGTTTCTGTTTGCAATGGGAATGCATATTTTCGCATCTTATAAGCTGGATTATGTGATCCTAGAGACCGGATTGGGTGGCAGATTAGATGTGACGAATCTGTTTGAAGAACCACTGATGACGATCATTACATCGATCAGCTTAGAGCATACGGAATATCTCGGTGATACGATTGCGAAGATCGCAGGCGAAAAGGCAGGGATCATCAAGGAAGGTGTCCCGGTTGTATTCGATGGCAAAAATGAGGAGGCAGCAGAGGTGATCCGCGATCATGCAAGAGCCTGTCATGCGCCATTTTATGAGATTGATCCGGAAAATCTTAAGATTCAGGAAAATACCGGGAAAATAATTGATTTTTCGTATGAATCCGATTATGATGTTGTTAATCTGAGGATTCCGTTTGCAGCGGAGTATCAGGTGATGAATGCCGCACTTGCCTATAAGGCATTGCAGCTTTTGCAGACGACAGTCGGCATCTATCCATCCCAGATCATAGAGGGAATCAGACAGACCGTCTGGCCGGGACGAATGCAGCCGGTACAGGAGCATGTCTATTTTGACGGAGCACATAATGCGGATGGGCTTACAGAATTTCTCCATACGGCGTCCGTCATTGGTGGAGAGCACCCGCTGTTGTTGTTTTCCATGGTAAGGGAGAAGGATTATCACAAGGGGATCGAACTGCTTGCAAAAGGCGTAGATTGGGAGCAGGTGATCCTAACAAAGATTCCGGATGTCCGGGGATTAGAGCCGGAGATTTTAGCGGAAGAGTTTCAAAAGCATGGTGTAGATACCGTGGTCATCCGAGATTGTAATGAGGCATTTACTTATGCCATGAAGCATAGAAAAAAGGACCAGACGTTATTTTGTGCAGGTTCTTTGTATCTGATAGGTGAATTAGAGAAGATAGCAGGAGGAATCAGAAATGATTGATTTTGAAGAAGAGTTAAAGAAGTTTCAGCCAAGCCTTGAGGTAGAGGAAGCTGAGGATGCAATATACAACCACGATCTGACAGATATGACCGATATTCTGCGTGAGATGATCAAAGAAGCAAAATAACAGGTCGAAGAAAGGAAAGTGGCGTATGAATTGTATGTACTGTGGCGCAGAACTTACAAAGGACAACTACTGCCCGAACTGTTCTGCGGATGTTAGAATCTATAAGAAGATCGTCCGGTGTTCGAATCACTATTATAACGAGGGATTAGAGAAGGCATCTGTCCGGGATCTGACCGGAGCGGTGGAGAGCCTGAATAAGAGCCTTCGTTTTTATAAGATGAATATACAGGCGAGAAACCTGCTTGGACTTGTCTATTTTGAAATGGGAGAGACCGTTTCCGCATTAGGCGAATGGGTGATCAGCCGTAACTTACAGAGCAGGGAGAATGATGCAGAGCGGTATCTGAATGCGATCCAGAAGAATCCGTCGAAGCTAGAAGCACTCAATCAGACGATCAAGAAGTATAATCAGGCATTGTTATATTGCAGGCAGGACAGCAGGGATCTTGCCAAGATCCAGTTGAAGAAGGTACTGTCCCTAAACCCAAGACTGATCAAAGGGCATCAGTTACTGGCACTGCTTTATATTCAGGAGGGCAAGTACGAACAGGCAAAAAAGTCCCTTCGTGCAGCAGCCAAAATTGATTCGAGCAACACACTGACCCTGCGTTATCTCAAAGAGGTAAACCGGCTGACAAAGGGAGAAAGCCCGTCTGTTACGAAGAAGAATGAGAAAAAAGAGAATCTGATCGCATATAAGAGCGGCAATGAGACGATCATCCAGCCGACCCATGTGAAGGACAGCTCCGCACTGTCTGTGATCTTAAATATTATCATCGGTGTGGTGATCGGTGTATTTATCACCTGGTTTTTGATTGTTCCAAGTGTGAAGCATGCCGCAACCAGTGATGCAAATAAGGCTGTGAAGGAAGCCAATGATACGATCTCTACGAAGAATCAGACGATCGATTCCTTACAGAGCCAGATCGATAAGTTACAGGAGCAGATGAACAGTGCAGAAGATGTATCGAAGGAGAACGATACACGTTTAGCTGCTTATGACCAGCTTTTAAGTGCATATGCATCCTTTACGGCAGGTGATGTAACAACAGCAGGTGATGCACTTGCAAATGTAAAGAGCGAGTATTTATCAGATGATGCAAAGGCAATTTATGAGAGCATCAGTGCAACCGTAAACGAGCAGTATATCCAGGCTACCTATACAGAAGGCCGTAATGCATACAGCCAGCAGAATTATACCGATGCCGCAACGGCATTACAGAAGGTGGTAGACAGTGATGAGAATTACGATGATGGAAATGCACTGTACTATCTGGCTCAGGCATACCGTGGCCAGGAGGAGAATGAGAAGGCGGCAGAATATTACCGGAAGATGATCGCATCCTATCCGGGAACCGAACGTGCTGCGAATTCCCAGAAGTACTTAGAAGCGATGGGAATGGCAACGGATGCAGCAGGAAGTGGAGACGGCAGTACCGATGCCACAACAGCGGACGGCGCAAATCAGGATGCCACAGCAGGGGATGGAGCAGTTACAGATCCGGCTGCACCGGCACAATAGAGCAACAAAAATAGAACGATCGCGTATACAAAAGACGTCAGGAAGAGAACTTCCGGCGTCTTTTTTTGTACATTTATCTAAGTAGAAAGGGTGAAACTATGGAGTGTAATTATGAACTAAAGGATGGGTGTCTGCGGATCTGTGTTCCGAAGGAACTCGATCATCACTGCGCAGTCGGGCTTCGGATGGAGGCAGATCTTCTGATCGAGGCCTATCAGGTGCGGAAATTGGTCTTTGATTTTTCAGAGACAGAATTTATGGACAGCTCCGGGATCGGGGTACTGATTGGAAGGTGTAAGAATATGAGCTACAGCGGTGGAGAAGTAACGGCAGAGAATCTGAGTGAACGTGTGCAGAAGATATTTGTAGTATCCGGGTTACATAAAATAATTAAGATCGAAACGAAGGAGGACAATTAGAGGATGGAAAACAAGATGAAGGTGGAATTTGATTCCCAGTCCATAAATGAGGGCTTTGCAAGAGTGGCAGTGGCTGCCTTTGTGGCGAACTTAGATCCGACGATGGACGAACTTGCAGATATTAAGACCGCAGTTTCTGAGGCGGTGACCAATGCGATCATCCATGGTTATGAGAATATGGCAGGAACGGTCGAGTTATCCTGTGTGCTGACCGGGCAGACGGTTACCATCACAGTTACCGATCATGGAAAAGGGATTGAGGATATTGAACAGGCAAAAATGCCGTTTTACACGAGTAAGCCGGAACTGGAGCGTTCCGGGATGGGGTTTGCGTTTATGGAAGCGTTTATGGATGAGGTCTATGTGGATTCTGCCGTGGGAAACGGAACCTGCGTGAAGATGGAAAAGAGGCTGGGAAGAAGGGATGAAAGCTAACCCATGGAGCATACAATAGCATTGATCGAGCAGTCACACCAGGGGGATAAAAGTGCGAGGGAACAGCTTGTAAAAGAGAATCTCGGACTGGTCTGGAGCATCGTCCGCAGATATGAGAACCGCGGACATGAGAGAGAAGAACTGTTTCAGATCGGCAGCATCGGACTTTTAAAAGCAATCGATAAGTTTGATACCGGATATGATGTCCGGTTTTCCACCTATGCAGTTCCAGTGATCAGTGGGGAGATCAAGCGTTTTCTGCGGGATGACGGACTCATCAAGGTGTCACGAACCTTAAAGGCAGATGGTTACCGGATCCGTCAGGCGACGGAGGCACTGACCGACCGGCTTGGAAGGGAGCCGGATCTGTCAGAGATCGGGGCAGCTACCGGACTTACGGTGGAAGAGATTGTTTTTGCCATGGATGCAAATGTAGAGGTGGGGTCGATCTATCAGTCCGTGTATCAGAAGGACGGCAGTGAGATCTATCTGGTAGATCAGGTCATGGATGCGGCAGATGGATTCGGATGTGTGCAGGGAAAGTCAGGTGCAGTCCGTACACCGGCAGAGGAGAAGATCTTAAACCGGATGCTTGTGGAAGAACTCTTAGAGGAACTTGAACCGACCGCACAGCAACTAATAAAACTTCGCTACTTTGAGGACAAGACACAGACAGAGGTCGCGAAAGTGCTTGGAATCAGCCAGGTTCAGGTCAGCAGGCTGGAGAAAAAAATTCTCCTTACCATGAGAAGCCGGTTGACAAAATAGGGGGATAGAAATATACTGAAATAGGTAAAAACAGAATAAAAAATATCCTTGTCATTGTAAAACGATGATAAGGATTTTTTACTGTATAGGAAGTTCCTTTTAGAAGAATTTACATGTGATTTCAGATTGATAGAATACAGGCGCAGAGAGGAAGTGGAAAGATGATTAACTATTACAGCGTTGCAGATCATAAGCTTGCAGAAATTGAATCACCGAGGGAGGACTGCTGGATTTCACTTGTGCATCCGACAGAGCAGGAAATCACGGCGATGTCAGAGCGTTATGGCATGGATATGGATGCATTAAGATCTGCCTTAGATACCGATGAGCGTTCCCGTATTGAAACAGATGACAACTATACGATGATATTGGTTAACATTCCGACGATAGAGACACATAACGATAAGGAACTGTATGATACGGTTCCATTGTCGATCTTTTTAGTGAAGAAGGCAGTCATTACGGTCTGTTTAGAAGAAACACCGATCCTGCAGGGATTCTTAAACGGGGCAGTGAAGTCCTTTGATCCTGCGATGAAGTCGAGATTTGTCTTACAGATCCTCTACCGTACGGCATCCCAGTATCTGCAATATCTGCGTTATATCGACAGACAGAGCGATATCGTGGAAAATAAGCTGCATAAGTCTACGCAGAACCGGGAGCTGATCGAGCTTCTGAAGTTAGAAAAGAGTCTGGTTTACTTTACGACGGCACTCCGTTCGAACGAGGTCGTATTAGAGAAGCTGTTTAAGAATGACAGCGTGAAGAAGTATCCGGAGGATGAGGAACTGTTAGAGGATGTTATCGTAGAGAACAAGCAGGCAATCGAGATGGCGAATATCTACAGCGGAATCTTAAGCGGAATGATGGATGCATTTGCTTCGGTTATTTCAAACAACCTGAATATCGTTATGAAGGTGCTTGCGATCGTAACGATCGTCATGTCGATTCCGACGATGATCTTCTCTGCCTATGGAATGAATGTGGCATCCGCAGGAATGCCGTTTGCAGAAAGTCCATACGGCTTTTTGATCATCATTTTATTGGCACTGTTATTAAGCATTATCGTTGCACTGATCTTTGTAAAAACAAAGATGTTTAAATAGAGATGCATGGAAAAAGCAGAAGAATAAAAAAAGAAAGATTGGAAAAAATGGAAACAAAAGCAGCAAAATTATACGAAAACTATGTATTTGATCTGTATGGAACCTTAGTAGATATCCATACGAAGGAATGGGACAGTGAGGTCTGGGAAAAACTGGCATTGTTCTATGGTTATTATGGAGCCTTATACACCGCAGAGGAATTAGAGGAGAGCTATCACGTGATCATTAAGGGACGCGAGAGTGTGAAAAAAAGCGAGTTAGAAGCACAGCCGCAGTATGCACATGAAGCATTTCCGGAGATTCAGATCGAGAAGGTGTTCGGAGAATTATTTGAGAAAAAGGGTGTACAGGCAGATGAAGCATTAAGCATCCATGCAGGACAGTTTTTCCGTGTGCTTTCTACGGAATATGTCAGACTCTATGAGGGTGTACCGGAGATGTTACAGGCAATCCGTGCAAAGGGTAAAAAGGTCTATCTGTTATCGAATGCACAGCGGATCTTTACGGAATATGAGATGAACCTGCTTGACATCAGCAGGTATTTTGATGGGATTTTGATCTCATCCGAGTATGGAACAAGAAAGCCGGACATCCGTTTTTATGAGATCCTGCTGTCGAAGTATGATCTAAAGCCGGAGGATTGCATTATGATCGGCAATGATGTGGCAAATGATATTCTCGGTGCAAAGGCAGTCGGAATGGATACTTACTATATTCATTCGAATATCTCACCGGAATGCAAGGGTAAGCTGGATGCCACCTATTATCAGATGGAGATGGATATTGCTAAGGTATGCAGCCGCCTTGGATTATCGTGATAAGCGTAGGCTACCCTGGAATGGAGAGGTAAATGGATACAAGAACGTATCTGGCAATCGATCTGAAGTCCTTTTATGCTTCGGTTGAATGTCAGGAAAGACAGCTCGATCCGATCACAACGAATCTGGTTGTTGCGGATGTAAGCCGTACCAGCAAGACGATCTGTCTTGCGGTTTCACCGGCACTGAAAAAGTATGGGATTCCGGGAAGGGCGAGACTGTTTGAGGTAGAACAGAAGGTAAAAGAAATAAACAGGACAAGACAGCAGAGGGCACCGGGAAGAATGTTTTCCGGTGCCTCCTGTGATGAAAGCGTATTACAGGAGAATCCGGATCTGGCACTCGATTATATTGCAGCACCGCCACGTATGGCACTGTATATGGAATACAGTACGAGGATCTATCAGATCTACTTGAAGTATGTTGCACCGGAGGATATTCATGTCTATTCGATCGATGAAGTGTTCTGTGATGTGACGGATTACCTGCACACGTATCAGATGACCGGCAGACAGCTTGCATCGAAGATGATACAGGAGGTCTATCAGACAACCGGGATCACCGCAACGGCAGGCATCGGAACGAATCTCTATCTGTGCAAGGTCGCAATGGATATTCTGGCAAAGCATGTACCGCCGGATGAAAACGGAGTGCGGATCGCCGAACTGGATGAACTCAGTTACCGGAAACAGTTATGGACGCATGAACCGATCACGGACTTCTGGCGTGTGGGCAGGGGATACGCAAAAAAGCTGCAGGAGCAGGGACTTTATACCATGGGAGATGTTGCAAGATGTTCGATCGGAAAAGAGGATGCCTATTATAACGAAGATCTGCTGTATCGAATGTTCGGGGTGAATGCAGAGCTTCTCATTGATCATGCCTGGGGATATGAGCCATGTACGATCGCAGATGTAAAGGCATACCAGCCTGAGACAAACAGTATCGGTTCGGGGCAGGTGCTGCAGTGTCCGTATGACTATAAAAAGGCACGGCTGATCGTATCCGAGATGACGGATCTTTTAGTACTTGATCTGGTCGAAAAGGGTCTTGTCACGGATCAGCTTGTGCTGACGGTCGGGTACGATGTGGATAATCTGACCGATAAAAAGATCGCCGGTGGATATCATGGGGAAGTAACGGTCGACCGTTATGGCAGAAGAGTACCGAAGCATGCCCATGGCACGGCAAACCTGAAAAGGGCAACGTCCTCAACAAAGGAGATCCTAGAAGCAGTGCAGGCACTCTATGACCGGATCATCAATCCGAAGCTTCTCGTGCGGCGCGTGACGGTTACGGCAAATCATGTGGTCGATGAAAGCGAAGCTGCATCGGAAGAGACTTATGAGCAGATGAGTCTGTTTTCCGACAAGACAGATCAGGAGGATGAGCAGAAGAAAAAGGACTTAGAGCGTGAGAAAAAGCTCCAGCATGCGATGCTTGATATTAAAAAGAAGTTCGGTAAAAATGCAGTCCTAAAGGGCATGAACCTGCAGGAGGGTGCAACCACGATCGAGCGCAACCGGCAGATCGGTGGACACAAGGCATAGAAAGGTGTGGTGAATGGTATGGATCAGGGAAGACGAAAAAGAGATGCACATCGTTACGATGATATGCTTATCCTGCCGCATCCGGTGTCGAAAAAGCATCCGCCTATGGCAAGAATGAACCGGGCAGCACAGTTTGCACCCTTTGCAGCCTTAACCGGTTATGAGGATGCCGTACGGGAGAGTGCACGTCTGACGGATCAGCGGCAGGAATTAGAAGAAGACAGCAGGGAACTGCTCGATGAAGAACTCCAGAAAATCTGTGTGTCCATACAGAAACATCCCGGTGTGACAGTGACCTATTTTGTGCCGGATCAGAAAAAGGAAGGCGGCAGCTACCTGACCTATACCGGGAAACTGAAACGGATTGACCGGTATGAACAACAACTTATTTTTGAAGATGGGACAAGGATTGCAGTGGGAGATATTCAGAAGCTTTCTTCGAATGAGGCTTAAAAGGGTGAAGTCTTGCATTTTTTTTCAATATTTAGTACAATACTATGATACGTACATTTAGGATCATGTGTCCGGTATCAAAGAGGGATTATGAAAAAAGAGAAGAAAGTCATTTATTACAGTGACGAATTAAGCGATGAATTTGCAGGAGATGACATAACCGCAAGAAAGATCGATGGCAGCTATGTGTATCTGAGAGAGGGATGGGCAGGAAAGCTCGCCCATATCTTCTGGTACCGCATTCTTGCAGTGCCGCTTGCCTTCTGTTATATGAAGCTGCATTTTCATCATAAGATCATAAATAAGAAGGTTTTGAAAGAGGCAGGAAAAGGCGGATATTTTATGTATGGCAATCATACGCATTTCCTTGCGGATGCATTGATCCCGACTATGGTGAATCATCCCCGTAAGGTACGTGTGATCGTGCACCCGAATAATGTTTCCATGCCTGTGCTTGGCAGGATTACTCCATATCTTGGAGCCTTACCGTTACCGGATGATGCAGATGCAGCACGGAACTTTATCCATGCATTAGCAGCAAGCATCGGGCAGGGCTGCTGTGTGATGATCTATCCGGAGGCACATATCTGGCCTTATTATACGAAGATACGTCCGTATAAGGATCTCTCTTTCCGCTATCCGCTTACGTATCAGACCCCGGTATTCACATTGACGAATACGTATCAGAAGCGCAGATGGGGAAGCCGCCCGCAGATCGTTACCTACATTGACGGACCATTTTATCCGGATCAGACACTTACGAAGAAGGAACAGAAAAAACAGCTTCGTGATCTGGCATACGAAAAGATGCAGGAGCGGGCAAGACAGAATAACATGGAGATCATCCGTTATGTCAGACAGGCGGATGCAGGTGAACAACAATGATAAATATATTATTTTCGGGAAATGAAAAGGTGTTTGACGGCGTGCTCTCCTGTATGCTGTCAATCTTAAAGCGGACAACAACAGCAGAACCGTTTCGTTTCTATCTTTTTACTATGGATGTTACGAGGATCAAGCCGGAGTATACGCCGATCAGTGACAGGCAGACCGCTTTTCTCGAAGGAATCGCAAAAGAATATAATAAGGAAAACTGTGTCTGTAAGGTGGATGTAACAGACTTATATGAAGCGGAGTTTGGATATTGTCCGAATGAAGGCGCATACTGTTCGCCATATACACTGCTTCGGCTCTTTGCAGATCTGATCGAAGATATTCCGGATAAGCTGTTATATTTAGATGTGGATCTGTTATTTAACCGTGATATTACCTTATTATACGATATAGATGTATCCGGTTATGAATATGCGGCAGCCAGGGATCATTATGGCAAGTATCTGCTCAATCCGAACTATATCAATGCAGGTGTCCTGCTTTTAAATATGGCAGAAATCAAACGGACCGGACTTTTTTGCAAGGCAAGAAAGCTGATCCGGGAAAAGAAGCTTGTATTTGCGGATCAGAGTGCAATTTATCGCAGCACGCTGAAGAAAAAGATGCTGCCACAGCGTTATAATGATCAGAAGTTCTTACATAAGCACACCGTGGTAAGACATTTTTCCAAGCGTCTGTTCTATCTGCCATACCCGCATACAGCAAATATCAAGCAGTGGTATGTCAGTGAGATCCACCGGATCTTCGGTTACTATGTGTTTGACGATATTTTATTCGAATATATCTATCAGAAGAAAAAGTATGAGAATGAAAATGAGGGAAGAGAGAATGAACAATAAAGAAAGAATACCAGTCTTTTATGCATGTGATGATAATTTCGTAAAGTATACGATCGTATCCATGCATTCTATGATGGCAAATGCGTCTAAGGAATATCAGTACCGGATCCATATTTTAAATACGGATATCCGTGAGGACATGAAGCAGCTTGCCTATGAAATGCAGAATGAGAATTTCGAGATCCAGTTTGATGATGTGACCGATTATCTAAGATCGATCAATGACAAGCTGCCACTCCGGGATTATTATTCGAAGACTACCTACTACCGGATGTTTATCGCAGAGATGTATCCGGAGTATGAAAAAGCAATCTATATCGACAGTGATACGATTGTGTTAGGTGATATTTCCGGTCTTTATGAGCATGACTTAGGAGACTGCTTTGTGGGTGCAGCAAGAGATCAGGTCATGATCCAGATCGAGAATTATGGAGATTATGCGGAAAAAGTGCTTGGCATTGACCGTGACAAGAATTTCAATGCTGGACTGCTTCTGATCAACTGTAAGCAGTTTCGGGAGAACTTTGTCTTAGATCAGTTTATCGAGCTGTTACATCAGTACAACTTCGTCGTAACACAGGATGAGGATTATCTGAACCTGATCTGTAAGAATCATGTACTGTGGTTAGACCAGAAGTGGAATTCAGAGGTCTTTGGGGAGATCATCACTCCGTTTGAAGAGATACAGATCCTGCATTATATTATGGTATCAAAGCCATGGCATTATGAGGACTGCCGTCTTGGGGAGGTCTTCTGGAAGTATGCAAAGGAGACAAAGGTCTACGAAGAGATCCGTCAGGTATTAGCAGATTATACCGATGAGCAGCGTGCCGAGGATCAGGCATCCGGTGACCGCTTATACGAAACCGCAAAGCGTGAGATCGCAAGAGAGGATAATTATCTGAACCAGCGCAATGCCGGAAAGCTGAAATCGGTTGACCGTCTGATGATCTTAGAGAAGATCGCCCGTTACGAGAAGGAAGGTCGTTTCGATGAGGATGTCGAAAATGATCCTCCCACGAAGGAACTGATGCCGGAGGACATCGATTATCTCCGGAAAAAGTTAAGCAGCAAGATCAAGACCAGACTTGCTTATAAGATGGCAAGAACGTTTTTAAACGATATTGTAAATCACAAGAAGATGATCGTAAAAGAGATCAAAGGAATTGAGAACTTTGCAAATCTTGACTCCGGTGCGATCGTGACCTGTAATCACTTCAATGCGTTTGACAGCTTCGCGATCCAGATGGTCTATGAAGCTGCTCATCAGAGACGACGCAAGTTCTATCGTGTGATCCGGGAAGGCAATTATACGAACTTTTCGGGATTTTACGGAGTACTGATGCGCAACTGCAATACACTTCCGCTCAGCTCGAACATCAAGACGATGAAGAAGTTTATCGAATCGATCGATAAGCTGTTACGGAGAGGACATTTTGTCCTGTTTTATCCGGAGCAGAGTATGTGGTGGAATTACCGGAAGCCGAAGCCATTAAAAAAGGGTGCTTATACCTTTGCGGTACAGAACAATGTACCGGTGCTGCCATGTTTTATTACGATGCAGGACAGTGATATTGTAGATGAGGATGGATTCTATGTACAGGAGTATACCGTACATGTCAGTGAACCGATCTATCCGAATCCGAGATTGAATAAATCGGAAAATATCGAGTATATGAAAAACAAGAATTATGAACTTTGGAAAAAGATCTATGAAGATACCTATAAAGAGCCGTTGACTTATAGCTGTGATCTTGAAAAGAACGCATGCGGTCTCGAGAAGAACGCATAAAGTCAGGCTGTTAAAGCAGGGCTGCTACCTGTGTGATATATCCGGATGGATTGTTACGCTGTGGCGGCCCTTCTAAGTAGGTGTGGCGGATGATCCCTTTTAAATGGATATTTTTTGCGGCTGCATAATTTAGCAGTTGCTTTCTGCTCTGATCGAGTGTCTCATAGCTGCCATGGTGGTAGATGCAGAGTGCAGGTTCAGCCGGAAGATGGCGGATATGTTCGCCTTCGCTTTCCGGTGGAACGGCAACGCAATAGGTTAAAAGGTTCGGGTAATCGGGTTGGTATTCAATAAAATACATCCGTTTATCGGTGACCGTGCCGTAAGTCTGCATGGCGGTATATGCAGTTTCCCGGAGAAAAACAGTACGGTCGGCAATATCCGTGGAAAGACGGTTGCGCACGTAGACGGTCTGTGGTGGAAGCGTAATCCTTGTGATCTCACGGCCGGACTTACTGGCAATTCGTTCCTGTAAGGTCTCAATCTTCAGGTTTAATTCATTGCGCAGACGGATCAGACGTGTAACCAGTTCGTCCATATCGGAAGTGCCATTCAGATAACCATCGATCTCATCTAAGGAAAGTCCGAGATTCTGAAGGCTCCGGATCGTACGGATACGGGTGAAGGTGTCGATGGTATAATAACGGTTCGAAGTCTTTCCATCCTTCTTATCCGGTATGACCAGTCCCTTTGCTTCGTAATTTAAGATAATTCTTCTTGTGATCCCTAAGGATGCTGCAATTTCTCCGATACTGAAAAGCCCATCTGCCTGTTTTGACATCAAAAGTACCTCCGCATTCTTTTTTCGACAAAAGACTTGCATCGTACACGGATGTACGATGTATAATATACATATAGTATAGAAAACCGTCTGACAGATGTCAAGGACGGCGAAAGACAAAGGGAGGAATTACATATGAAGAAACTAATCACACTTTTATTAACAGTAGTTTTGAGTGTATCAATGCTTGCAGGTTGTGGGGGAGATCCGGTAGCGGATGAGTTAGAAAAATATTTAAATACAGATATGAAAGATATCAACCAGAAGTATGAAGACTTAAAGACTGAGATGGGTAAATGGGAGGATTTCTCTGATGCACAGCAGATGATCGACAGTATCGATCAGGTCATTCTTCCGAATCTGAACGATTCGTTAGATGCACTCGATAAGATCGAGTTATCGACCGATGAAGTAAAGGCAATCCGTGATACCTATAAGGATGCATTAGAGACTTATCTCGATGGCTTTAACCAGATGCGTACTTACTTCGAAAGTGAAGACGAAGCAGATTACACCGCAGCAGAGGACAAGATCAACGATGCATTAACCATTATAAATGATTACAACAGCCAGTTAGAGAAGCTTGCCGACGAGAAGGGCATGACAATCGAATATTAAAGATGAGTGTGAGACTCCCGCAGTGATGGCTGCGGGAGTTTTTGCGTTAAAAATAGGAAATGATGGGACAGAACCGGCAATTAAAAATTATCTAAAAAAATTAGCACTCACCTATTGACAGTGCTAACAACTGGTGTTATATTCTGAATTGTAAAGAGAATATGTGCAAAGTTAGGAGGGAGAAGCATGAACATTCAGAAATTTACACAGAAGTCAGTCGAAGCGATCAACGATTGTGAGAAGCTGGCTTATGAATATGGAAATCAGGAGATCGAGCAGGAGCATCTGCTGGTGGCTCTTTTGCAGCAGGAGGATGGTCTGATCTTAAAACTGATCGAGAAGATGGAGATTCAGAAGGAGCATTTTGTGGATAACGCACTTCGTCATCTGCAGGCGCGTGTAAAGGTGTCTGGAGGACAGGTGTATGTCGGACAGGATCTGAATAAGGTGCTGATCCATGCAGAAGATGAAGCAAAGCAGATGGGAGACGAGTATGTTTCGGTAGAGCATCTGTTCCTGGCTCTGATCAAATATCCAAATAAAGCGATCAAGGAGATCTTAAAAGAGTACGGAATCACAAGAGAACGTTTTTTACAGGCACTGTCAACGGTGCGTGGAAACCAGCGCGTGACTTCGGATAACCCGGAGGCAACCTACGATACCCTGAATAAGTATGGTTACGATATGGTAGAGCGTGCAAGGGATCAGAAGTTAGATCCGGTCATCGGACGTGATACAGAGATCCGTAACGTAGTCCGGATTCTTTCCCGTAAGACGAAGAACAATCCGGTTTTAATCGGTGAACCCGGTGTAGGTAAGACCGCAGTTGTCGAAGGTCTGGCACAGCGTATCGTCCGCGGAGATGTACCGGAAGGCTTAAAGGACAAGAAGCTGTTTGCACTGGATATGGGTGCACTGGTTGCC
>CACZPJ010000110.1 GCA_902782995.1 uncultured Lachnospiraceae bacterium
AGTAAGGATGGCAGGAGGCATTTTATGGAGCATAGTTCGCGATATTTTAAAAACGAAGCATGTGAGTATTATCCGTGCCACGCAGTTGCACCGGATGCGGATTTTAACTGCCTGTTCTGCTATTGCCCGCTCAACCGTTATGCGGATTGTCCGGGAACACCGCAGTATATTGAGAGAGCGGACGGCAGCCGGATCAAGGACTGCTCCGCCTGCACGTTCCCGCATCAGCCGGAAAACTATGACCGGGTGATCGCATTTCTGGTTGAAAAAATGAAATAAAATAAGGAGCAGGACAGAGGCTTACATGGATTATATTGACCTTCATGCAGATACATTAACAGAGATCACTTCTGGAGATCTAACGAAGAATACGGCAGATATTGACCTTTCCCGTATCCGGGAGCAGTTTACACATTATACACAGGTCTTTGCGATCTGGAAGGATCAGGCACAGGTGGAGAAAAGCCGGCGCGAAGAAGTTTTTATGCAGACGTATCAGCGTGCAAGAGCACTTCTTGCAGATGCAGAAGAAGAAATCTCACTGTGTCAGAGCTTTGCAGAGATGGAAGCTGCATGGAAAAGTGGAAAATACGCTGCGTTTTTGTCGATCGAAGATCTTTCTTTTATGGGAAAATATGCTGCACAGGCGGCAGAACTTGGATTCCGGTTTGCAATGCTGACATGGAATTATGACAACGAGTACGGTTGTGGAGCGGCAAAAAGTAACAAAATGCACCTGACACCGCTTGGAAAGCAGATGGTAAGGGAACTGACCACGCAGGGAATCGTCTTAGATCTATCCCATTTATCCGATGGAGGTGTTGAGGATGTATTAGAACTGACCGACCGGGCAGTGATCGCATCCCACTCGGATGTCCGCAGGATCTGCGGGCAGCCAAGGAATCTGACGGATGCCCACATCAGGGAACTGATCCGCCGTAAGGGACTGATCGGGATGAACCTCTACCGGGATTTTGTTGGTGCAGATAAGCGGGTAGATCTTCGGATGCTGTTTTCTCATATGGATGCGGTGTTAGAGCTTGGCGGAGAAGATGTGCTTGCATTCGGCTGTGATTTTGACGGCTGTGAGGGACATTTCCCGGAGCAGATCACAGGTGTGGAGTCCATGTCTTTCCTGCAAAGGGAAATGGAAGCTGCCGGCTTCGATCAGAAGCTGCAACAAAAGATCTTTTCCGGGAATGCGTATGCATTTTTAAAGAGAAATCTATAGACGATAGGAAGCGTTACCTTACAAAAGAGCTTGTGTTGCTGCACACCAGACACAAACTTGGAATAGGACAGCATGTGTGCGGAAATGAGGAGAAACATGACACAGACAAAGACAACCGGAATCAGTCTGACTGCATTCCAGATAAAACTGATTGCCATCGTGGCAATGTTAATCGACCATATTACATGGACATTTGTACCAACCGACACGGTTTTGGCATTCGTACTGCATCTGATCGGGCGGACGGCAGCACCGATCATGTGCTTTTTTCTGGTAGAAGGCTACTACCATACGAAGAATCTGGGTAAATATTTCTTACGGCTTGCAATCTTTTCGCTGATCTCTTCGTATGCCTATGCGTTCTATGAGTCGGGCGGGGATTTTGAGTTTTATGGATTTGGAATGATCTATACGTTGTTTTTAGGACTGCTTGCGATCCATATCTGGAATCAGACGGAATGGCTGTATGGAATCCGTATCCTTCTCGTTGCGATCGTCTGTATCGCCTCGATGATGGGTGACTGGCCGGTCGTAGGTGTCTTATGGCCGCTGTTTCTTTTTATCTTCCGTGAGGATGAGAAGAAAAAATATCTGTCACTTGCGATCATCGGATGCCTATCGGCACTGTCCTTCCAGATCGTCTACTTTGGCAACGGACGCATGATGCTTGCACAGCTCTGCCAGTTCGGTGTACTGCTTGCAATCCCGCTGCTTAAGTGCTACAACGGTGAGCTTGGCAGCCGTAACAAGGCTGGAAAGTGGCTGTTTTACATTTTCTATCCGCTGCATCTTCTGATCATCGGAATGGTCAGTCTGTTGTTTGTATAAGGATATTGTAATGCATAATCCGTTATGACCGGTACATATTATACAGTGTGAAAATCCTATTTTCACACTGTATTTTTTTACTGTATAGGATTCGGGTATCAAAAAGGCTTTCAAATTTTATAATTGAAAAAATGTAAAAATATGTTCTGCAAACATTTGCAACGCTCATCGTGAACTAACTGCTAACTGCAACCATACAAGTTCAGCAAAGGCTTCACTTGTGGTTTTCGTAAGCAGTGGATTTCACTC
>CACZPJ010000111.1 GCA_902782995.1 uncultured Lachnospiraceae bacterium
GACATCTTCCCATAATATTCGATCTCATCCTTTAAGGTATGGATGACGATCTTGCGGTTGAACACCTCTGCATACACGATCTCATCGAAATATACCTTGGTGTGGATTCCTCCCGCCGATACTAAAATACTCGCCCGCTCTGTGGAACCCGCGTATTCCATAGAACCGGACTTCGTAGAGGATAACTTCTCTTTTGCAAGCTTTACGACTTCGGTAAACTTCTTCTCATCTATGGGCTTGATCAGATAATGGAACGCACCGACATCAAATGCCTGAAACACATATTCTTCGATCGCTGTTACGAATATGAGGATCATATCCGGATTGTTCTTCCTTAGGATTCTTGCCGTCTCCATCCCGTCCCTTCCGGGCATCTGGATATCTAAAAACAGCAGATCCGGCTTACAGCCACTTGCGATCAGGTCATCCCCCGACCAGAATCCCCGTATGTCTGCATCCGGTAACAGCCGCTTTATGTTTTTTTCTACTATCTGGTGCATTGCCTTTTCATCATCACAGATGGCAACCTGCATACGATCACATCCTTAACTTTTGCTCTGATTCATATATCGTACTGTCACCTGCTTTATCTGACACCTGTGTTGTAAAATAGACTTTTTTTGTTGTGAAATGAAATATTGTAATTACAATCTGACATCAATCGGTGTATAAGAAGTCCGTCCGTCTTCCTTTCTATCCGCATCTGTCTGATCCTTTTTCGCCTTCTTATCCTTGTCATTATCATCCACGGTATCGTCTGCCTTTTGTGCCCTCTTTATTGCCTGATCCGCATCGGAAAGTGATGACATCTGTGCATTTGATGCAGACTGTGCTTTGCTCTGAAGCTCTGAGAGTTCCTTTTCCTTCCTTTTGGTGTCTCCTCTGCCGGCATCCTGTCTGATCTCAGATTCTAAAACGCCTGCCCTTCCGTTCATCCTGCCTGCAACACTTCCCTGCACGTCTGCCTGCCTGATCGCAACATCTGCGGAAATCATTGCCTGCATATGCTCTTTCGATAACCCTGTGTGTGCTTTTTCTGACGTACGGTCTGAAGCTGTGCTGTCATTTGTCTGGGAAGTCTTTTCACTCTGCTGTTCTCTTCTCTGTTCGATCTGATGCTGCCTTAACTGCTGGTTCAGGTTCGTAATCTCCTGCTGTATCTCCTGACGCTTTTTCATCTTTTCTTCTAAGGAAAGATCCTTATCCGCAGAGACATCCTGCAACCGCTTCTGCGCATCTGCGATCTGACGCTGTAAGCTTTTCGTATAAGCATCGTCCTGTATTCTTAAGCCGCTATCCGGCTGTGCCGCACCTATTCTGCCCGCATGATCGATTCTCATCCCTGATCTCCTCTCCGATTCCGGCTATTTGTACATCAGTGAATTGATGCGTTCACTCCACACTGAGCCAATTCCAAAATCAAGCTTGTAATCTTTAAAGAAAGCTACTTTCTGACGCAGCCGCTCCAGATTTTTCTCACTGACTGCATTCTCCCATGATTCCATCACTTTGTTCTGCAATTCGTTTATATAATCCTTGCTGTAATTTTTCTTATTAAATGCCACTTCTATTTCTGCCTTTGATCTTGCAAAGGAAGCAGCAAGTTCCGCTCTGGAATTATATGCCTGATTCAAGGCGTTGATCCGATCCTGCTTGGTCTCCTCTACCAGTGTGCCATCCTCCTGTTTGATCCAGGTCGGATCTCTGTCTGGATCAGCAAACTCCTCTTCGATCCGGTCATAAATGATCTGATATGCCTTTGCTATGACCGTAAGCGAGCCCTCATGCGAGCCTGATCTGTCTCCTAATCCATACTCTTTTTCGATCTGCTCCGCTACTTCACTGATCTCACAGTTAAACATACTTGCTGTATCGATATTATTGACAGTATTGAGTTCCTTATAAAGTTCATCCCTCGGATTCACGCTGTTGTGGGATATCTTCTCATTGTCCTTCGTATATTCCCGCCAGTCCTTTGCCTTCGCCAGTCCCTCATCCGATAAGGACACGGAATCGAGTCCGAATACATCTTTTGCACACTGCATGTCTGTTCTTGCCGGGAACTTCGACCGATCCAGCAAGTCCACATTCTGTGGCTTTTCATAATGATAACGTCCCGCATAAATCTGTGAACTTGAAATATTTAATGCCATTCTTACCTTCTTTCTGTGAAAAATCCATTTCTCACACGAACTTCATTTCTGTACACGCTTTTCTTATCTTTTATTTCGGATACCGGCTGTTTGAAATGAAGCAGCATGTTGTAAAAATGACTTTTTTTGTTGTAAAGAACGTCTTTTCTTAAGCGGTCACTTTTTCATTACAAGGATCTTATTAGACAGATTCCGAACCGCCGGGATTTTCCCCAGTACATGGTAAACCGGCATCAGCTCTTTCATTCCTTCTACCAGACTGACTTCCTTCTGACAGCAAAAATCCGGGATCAGCCGCTGCAGTTTCCCTCCGTTTTTTACTCCCCAGGTGAACTTTGCATTGCTGCCCTCGATGGATTTTTCTTTTACGTGACGCACAACAAAGGGTGACATGACCTCCATCATTACCGTCACTTCCGGAAACTTTTTTCCAATGACAAAATATATGTCCTTAATATCTTCTTCACGCAGATACATGGAAAGTCCTTCTATGATAACAAGGACATGCTCTCCATGATACGCAACCGCATCCGTATAAGACGCATCCATGGCTGAGCCTGCGATCTGATATACCGGTCCGTTTTCTGTAAAAAAGCGGCTTCTGACCGCCATGGTCTCCGGCAGATCCACATTGTACCAGCGCAGATACTTTCCTGCCATCCGATAACATCTGGTATCAAGACCACATGCAAGATTCACGACAACCGTATCCGGATATTGGTTCAGATATTGCGCTACCATGCGATCTAGCACAATGGTTCTTGCGATCACACCAGATCCCATCATCTTATCCTGATCTGCCTTGGAAAAATCATAGTCCAGCTTCGCTACGATCTCTACTGCCTTATCATCCCTGATCTTCGCGTTCTTTTTCCCTGTTTCCTTTGCTCTCGCATACATGGTCTGGATCATTGTCTCCGGTACACCTGTTACATTTACTTTTTCTTTTATTCCCTTTCACCCTTTCTGCCATAACACTTGTTATGAATCGTTATGTTATAAAAAAAGCTCCACAGCTAACTGCTGTGAAGCTCACTCAAGCTCTGTATTAACTTTTCCGTTCCGCCCTCGGCATGTATCCCGATCTGCCGGACTAAATACAAACTATATTCCATATCATAATCCTCTTTTACAATAGCGATGCAGCTATCCAGCCTCTGCTTCGCCAGCAGCTTCATCAAGCCCGGATCCGGTTCTGTCTCTAACCGGCTCTGATAGTAGGAACGAAACGACTGTTCCATCATGCCTTCTACCAACTGACGGAAGCCCTCATAACAGCTTCCCTGCGCTCTTTCCATGATGATGATCGTCTCCATCCTATGCTCTAGGATAAACTTCATAAGCATAGCATCCAAGTCTGCGTTCCCGGAACGATCTGCGATCTCTTGTGCCAAAAGCTCTGCGATCATGCTCTTGTACTTTTCCACCAGCGGCTCTAAGATACTTCGAAACAATGCTTCCTTGTTTTCAAATGAAAAATAGAGTGCCCCGGTCGTGACTCCGGCTCTGCTGCAAATATTTCTGAGGCTTGCCTTCAGGTAACCCTTTTCATAAAATTCCCTTAACGCTGCCTGTTGGATTTTTTCAACGGTTTCTTCTCTTCCTGTTATCATAACACTTGTTATGTTAGACTAATCTAACTGTGTTGTCAAGGGGGAACTACTTGCTTCCGATCATACACCGGTTTTCTTTTATTTCAACTGTTCTCCATCTTTAAAAGCGGTTCCCACACGCTCGCCCAGTCTGTAATAACCATAATGGGCGGTATCAAAAGTGATCGGTGCAAATTTTTCCAGACTAACTTCTCCGTCACTGCCAAGGATTGCCTCATCTACACTGACATTTTTAATTTCTGCCAGATATTTACTATCATCAATCACTTTTATAAGCTCACACTCAAGCGTTAACGGAAGCTCATTGATAACCGGTGCATTGACATATTTACTCTTTGTTGTGGTAAAGCCTGCTTTTTTCATTTTATCCGGTTCCTTATTCGCAGAAACAATTCCTACATAGTCACAGGCTGTCAAGTGTGCCACATCTGCTACACTGACTGTAAATGCCTTGGTCTTCTGGATATTGTCTGTTGTCTTATGATTGCTTAGATCGACCATGATCTCCTTATTTCCTACAATGCCGCCCCATGCCGCATTCATTGCATTGGCATTGCCCTCTTCATCATAAGTTCCGATTATCATAACCGGCTGTGGAAATAAATATGGTTTTGCTCCTAAATCTTTTCTCATTATTTTCTCTCCTTTACCTCGCGTTTTATTTCATCTATCCATTTATTGATCTCACACTCTGGTGTTTCCAAATGGTCTTTTCTCCCTTATCAGCTACAAAGTTATAATCCTTCGATCCATGAACGGATGTCTGACTCCGATGTACCTCCACGGAACCGCTCTCCATCCTTCCAGTCACCGGTTCCTGCCATCTCCTCAAGCAGATTTCCGCTGTCACCGATTCCGGAGGAAGCTGCCGTACAGAATGGAATTACCGTTTTACCTGTAAAATCGTTTGCTTTTACAAAGTTATCGACCGGCCATGCTGCAATTCCCCACCAGATCGGGTATCCGATGTATACGGTTTCATAAGAATCCCAGTCATCAACTGTCGTAGAAACAAGTGCTACATCCCGTAAGCTTTCATCGTCATGTTCCTTCGATACACGGCTGTCATCCTTTGTCCAATCGAGATCATCATCGGTATAAGGCTCGACCGGTTCTATCTCAAAGAGATCCCCACCGGTTATCTTTGCAATTTTCTCCGCAACATCTTTGGTATTGCCTGTCGCAGAATAATATACAACCAATGTTTTCCCGCCGTCTATTGATGCAGTTTCTGCCGCTTCCTCTGTATTTTCTGTATTTGTTATTTTACTATCATGATCCGTGGCTGACCGGTTACTGCTGTTTGTTCCGCAACCTGCCAGAAGACCGAGTGTCATGATACATGTTAAAAAAACTGATATTTGTCTCTTTGATTTCATGTTCTTCTACCTCCTGCCGCGCTTTTATTTCATTCCTTATCGGATAAAATTCGTAAATACAAAATCCGGTGCCTTTGGCATCTCGATGCCCATCTTTGTCGCAACATTTTTACAATTAATGAAATAAGCCATATTGTTTCCGAGGATCTGCATTACCTGCATTCCTTCGAGATCCTGTTTCACTTCGTCCGGATTAGTTCCGTGCACCATGTTCCAGTATCTTGATGAAATAACAGGTATCTGCATAAGTCCGAAATACTTGTTTATCTGATCCCATGTTGCGGTTGTCCCAGCCCTTCTGGCTGAGATTACTGCTGCGGCAGGTTTCAATCGGAATCTGTTGCCGCCACCGTTTAGATCCGCATAAAATACCCGGGCCATGAATGATGTAATGGCACCGCCTGCACCACCCCAGTGTACCGGTGTTCCAAATACAAAGCCGTCGTAATCTCCTGCTATCTCCAGAAATTCATTGACGATATCATCTAATATACACTTATTATTTTCCCTGCACGTTCTGCAGGCGATACAGCCGGAGATCGGCTTATTCCCAATCCAGAAAATATCGGTATCCACACCATTTTCATTCAATGCCTTTGACACTTCACATAATGCCGTATAGGTACAGCCGTTTTTGTGCGGACTGCCATTTACAAGTAATACTTTCATTGATCTTTCCTCATTGCTTTATTTACCAGTTCTTTTTCTCTTTTGAGCTGTCGTTGTTTTTCTTTCTCTCTTCTACCATCTTCACAAACCATTCCACCATATTCGGATCCTGATGTGAGAAGAAGGAGCTGGTCTTCTTATCCAGTTCTGCGATCGACTTCATATCTTCCTCCGAAAGGGTAAAATCAAATACATGAAAGTTCTCCTCCATCCGCTCGATATGTGTGGACTTCGGAATTACTACAACCCCTCTTTGAATGTGCCAGCGAAGCATCACCTGTGCCGGAGTCTTATGATACTTCTCCGCAATCTGAGCGATAACCGGATTATCAAATGTACCTCCTCTGCCCTCGCCAAACGGAGCCCATGCTTCTAACTGGATGTCATACTTATCTGCCCATTCCTTCATTTCTGCCTGCTGGTTAAAAATATGAGTCTCCACCTGGTTGACCATAGGCTTGATACGGTTAAAGGATGCGAAATCAACCATTCTGTCCACATAGAAGTTGGAAATTCCGATTGCTCTGATCTTACCCTCATCATACAGATCCTCTAATGCATGATATGCACCATAAGCATCTGAGAACGGCTGGTGAAGCAATACAAGATCAAGATAATCTGTCTTTAACTTCTTCATGGATTCCAGTACCGATTTCTTTGCTTCTTCATATCCATAATGCTCGATCCATACTTTGGTTGTAAGGAAAATCTCCTCTCTTGGAATGCCTGATTTTTCAATCGCATTTCCGACCTCTTCTTCATTAAAGTAGCTCTGTGCTGTGTCGATTGCCCTGTATCCTGTCTTTAATGCATCCAGCACACATCTTTCACATTCGTCCTTTGTTACCTGATAAACACCATATCCAAGAATTGGCATTTTTACGCCATTATTTAATGTTACATATTCCATCCTGATATCCTCCTGTTTTCTTTTTCTATTCATAACTATATCCCCGATCTGCCGATAAGAGAAGTTTCGATTCGTTTTCATGTATAAACCTATCCGTTATGACTCAGCCTTAATGATTTCTTCCTAAGCACTTTTCCTCCGAAATATCCGATAAAGGCCAGCAATATCATTACTGTCAGATAATCTATCAGGAAAGGGAATACTCCCTCTTCATAATCATAGAACACGAAATGCATCTTTAGAAACAGATAATCTACGATCTGCCTCTTTCCAAATGCATATATCCCATATCCGGCAGCCACTGCTGCTATGCTCCTTACGATCCATGTTCGGATAGCTGATGCTTTCTTAAATAATCTTCCGGTCATTGCAACAACCATATTCCAATGAATTCCAAGGTGCAAAGACATCACCATAAGCCCCCAGTATGCACAGAACATGTGTATCTGCCTTGCAGTCATATAAGTACCGTTAATTTTTATCATTTGAAAAATGTGATCCGATAACAGGATTCCGCTTATCATGGAACCAGCCATAAGAACAAGCATGATGATAACAAGCACCGTCTGGATCCATCTGAATACGGTATATTTTCCTTTTGCAATGGACGCAAGCCATTTACGATTTAAGATATGATGTACCACAAAAAGTATCAGCATTGCTATGCCGATCCACTCATGTGCAGTCTCACTAAGCAGACTGTATGGCATAAGAAGAAGTAAACATATCATCATTCCGGTGTCTGTCATGATTCTGACTGCCATTTTCTTATTTTTCATAGTAATCTCCATTCCTGCGCTGCCTTTTGCGCATACGAAAAACCATGTTCCTTACTTCATATTTTCTTCCCAAAACGATACGGCATGATCCATCCAGCCCTCTGCAACCGTTCCCTCTCCCAAGCCAAAGCCGTGGGAAAGTCCGCGAAATACCTCTATCTCTGCATTCGTACCATTTCGTTTTATCTGTGATATATAATTTTCCATGCTTCTGTAGGACGCAATTCCATCACTTGTTCCAACACATGCATAGGTTGGCGGCTCCATGCCTGTTACCTGTGAAAGTCCTGTATACTGCATAATCACCGCAGAGTGAATAGTCCGTCATATCTATCTGCAATGCCCCAGCATTTTCATATAAAAAAGTAATTGCCCGGGCAAGATCCTCGCATGCCGTCTGTGCCCCGGGACGGTAAATCAGCGCAAATGCATGATACCCCTTCTTTGAAAGTTCCAATGCATGCGGAAAACTGTCATGTATTCCGGCTACATAGACAAATCCTCCACCTGCATTTACAATCGCAGTTTTCGCATCGGTATCTCCTCTGAAAAAAAATAAACCTGTATCTCTTTTATCCGGATCTTCCTGCATCTCTTCCTCACTGTATATCTGATAAAAAATCTGATTGCCATTCATAGCCTGAGCTTTCATATAATTAACAATTTCTACTGTTTTATCTATATTCACTTCACTATACCATGGAAAAATAGAACTGACATCCTTCAGTTTCATATTATCATCTATCTGTATATCTAACGGAAAGATCAATCTGCCATAATCTCCAAAAGCAGTATCATAAATAACATCTTTTATATTGCTTTCTGCATGATAGCTTTCATTTTGGATCGTATCATTATCTGTCATACTTTTCTTCTCCTGAGATTCTGTTTCCTGTGTTTTTTCTGTGTTCATGACAGCCGCTTCCCCGGCTCTTTTACACCCGCTAAGGACAGTAACAGCCATGATTCCTGCAAGAAATATTTTCTTTCTCTGCATAGGGTATCCTCCCTTGTAACTAATGGCAAATTAAAGTATAAAGAAA
>CACZPJ010000112.1 GCA_902782995.1 uncultured Lachnospiraceae bacterium
CTCTGTATATGTTCTGCTGTTTCATCGATAAAAATCTCAAGATACTGACTTACATCCATCTTACTTTACCCCCACATTCTTCATAATAGATTGTGCAATTTTGTCTAACGGAACAACTTCATCCACAACACCTGTCTCCGCGATCGACCTCGGCATGCCATACACGACGCAGCTTGCTGCATCCTGTGAAATCACATATACCGGGAGCTTCTCACGCAGTGCAAGGATTCCCTTGGTTCCATCCGCGCCCATACCGGTCAGTACGACGCAGGTAATTTCATCATAACCACTTTCCCGTAATGATTCATACATTACATTGGCGCATGGTTTTAAGCCGCCAATCGCCGGTGCATCGTTTAAGCTGACAAAATGGGAACCATCTGCCGCTTTTTTTACTTCTAAATGCTTGCCACCCGGCGCAACGTACACCGTTCCTTTGCGCAGGACCTCATGGTCTTCTGCTTCCTTTACATGGATATGACTTAACTCATTCAGACGGTCTGCCATCGACTTCGTAAAGCCGGCAGGCATATGCTGTACAAGTACCATTGGTGCATCTAAGTTCGCTGCTAACATCGGGATCACGCTCTGTAATGCCTTCGGACCTCCGGTTGAACAGGCAAGTGCAACCAGCTTCTTCCCACCGGATGTCTTTCTTTTCACCGGACCTGCCGGCTTCTTCGGAGCTTCTGGTCTGCGCGGTGTAAAGCCCTTTGCGGCTCCTCCTGCAAGAACCGCATTGATCACACGGATCAGACGTTCCTTAAAGCTCTCACCCTTTGCCTCAATGATATTCGATGGCTTCGTTACGAAATCAACTGCCCCCCGCTCGATTGCGAGTAAGGTCGTATCGGCATCCTTCGATGTCAGGGTACTGACCATGATGACAGTTTCCTTGATTCCGTCCTGCTGAAGCTTCTCTAACAGCTCCAGGCCATCCATACGTGGCATATTTACGTCAAGTATAACACCTGCATAATGCGTCTTTTTTAACTTTTCATAGGCTTCTAATCCGTCTCTGCAAGTATCGACCACCTGATATGTACCATCTTGGTTTATTATATCACAGATGACCCTCCTCATAAGTGCAGAGTCGTCAACTACTAGAATATTTTTTTTGGTTTCCCTCTCATTTATCATTGTTTCTCGTCCTACGCTCCTCTGCAAAAATAAATTTGATAATTTCCTCCTGCATCTTAGGCTCCTTCAGCATGAATTCCACGCGGTTTTCATACTTCCGGTTCGAACTGTCTCCAGTCTCTACCCGGTCACAACTGATAATTCTTCCGACGATCATATACTGCTTTTCTTCCCTGCCATCGTTTAGTACAAAGATCATCAGCACATGATCATCCGTTTCATTTTCCTCATCCGAGATAAAACGTACCCCACCGCCACTGATGTCTACGACGTTCGCCTTCTTCTGCTTTTCAAAGAAGTCCTTATCACGCAGTTTCTCAATGATCGTATCCGCATGCGGCAGATCTGCTAATTCCTTTGTGATCTTAAAATACTTCATATCCAAAATACATTGCAGACGATAAAACTGCCGTCTCTGGAACTTGCTTAACGGTGTATTCAGTTCAATCCGGACCATATAACGGTTATCCGACTTATAACGTTCCTTCACCTGTCCGATCGCCTTATAGAGTCCGTTTTTCGTATAAAAAACAAACTCATAGCGCAGTCCAAGTGACAACAGCACAAGCCGTCCTCCTTCTGTCGGCATCAACAATTCGATTTCCCCATTCTCGAAAATGTCGTATACCTGACTCTTATAGACACGTATTTCCTCTCCGGTCGCAGCAGAACGTTCTACCTGGCTGACGATCCGGATGTCTACCTTCGCGCCTACGTCAATTACTTTTGATATCATCCTCTTCACCCGCTATCTGTTGATAAAATTTGCAAAAAGCTGTGTAATCCCCTTCTTCACAACATATGATTCATGCGTATCATTGATAAGATTACGCGCAAGTACCTCAAATGCCTTTGCCGAAGCAGAACCCGGATCACTCAAAGACACGGTCTTCTGCTGTCTGACTGCACGCTCTAAAGAAGCATCCTGCGGAATCATCCCCAGATAATTGATATTGCCATTTAAAAACTGTGACACAACGGTATTTAACTTATCATAAACTGCCTGCCCATCTTCTGCGGAATTTACTCGGTTCGCGATGACATTGATCTTCGTTCCGTTTTTCAAAAAATTCGGATTGCGGTGCAATGCCTTAAGCAGCGAATAGGAATCCGTCAGGGAACTTGGTTCCGGTGTCGAAACTAACAGAACCTCCGGACTTGCAATGACAAATTCGAGTACGCTGTCCGCAATTCCTGCGCCGGTATCGATAAGTATCACATCTGCAAGCTCATCCAGTTCGGAGAGATTGTGTACCAGATATGCAATCTGATCCTTTGACAGATTATTCAGTCCCATAATTCCGGACCCACCGGAAACAAATCCAATATCCATCGGTCCTGTCGTTATGATCTCACGGATGCTTTTTCCACGATAGATCAGATCACCCAGATTATATTCCGGGATCGCACCAAACATCACTTCGACATTTGCCAATCCAAGATCCGCATCAAAGATAATGACACGCTTCCCCATCTTACGGAGCTGGACTGCCATGTTGACAGCAACATTTGACTTGCCAACACCGCCCTTGCCGCTTGTGATCGTAATCACTCTTGCCTTGGGAGTAATTTTTTGATTTTTTAATTTTATTACATTTCTCAGCTGTTGTGCCTGATCCATCTATTCTCTTCCTCCCAATAATTTCTTTACGATCTTTTGTATGTCAAATATCTCAATATCATCCGGTACATTCTGTCCATTGGTAACGTAAGACAGCTCTGCTCCTGAATACAGGCGGATATTTAAGATATTTCCATAGGTCGTTGTCTCATCTAACTTTGTAAAAATGATCTTGTAATCTGCGATCTCATGGTAAATATCCGCAATCTCAAGCAGATCACGGTACTTTGTAGTCGCGCTGATCACAAGGTAGACTTCCTTCTCATACTTCTCATCTACACTGTCGATCAGAAGCTTCGTGTCTGCACGCTGTGTAAGATTCTTATGGGAAAATCCCGCGGTATCCACAAGTACCAGATCATAATCACTGACATTCTCAATCGCTGTATTCAGTTCATCCGGCGAATAAATGATCGTAAGCGGTGTATCTAAGATATTCGCATAGGTACGAAGCTGCTCTGCTGCCGCGATCCGGTAAGTGTCCGCCGTTAACAATGCCACTTTTTTTCCACGATCCACCTTATATTTGGATGCGATCTTTGCAATCGTCGTCGTCTTTCCGACTCCGGTCGGTCCAATGAAAAATACGATCTTCGGATGTCCTTCACTCAACTCGATCGTCTGTGGCTGGCCAAACTTTAAGATCATCTTCTGATAGATATTCGAAAGGATCATATCCATGCTTGAACCATTCCGGATGACTTTTTCCATATCATCTAAAATCTGATTGGCATATTTTTCATTCACATCGTTCTCAAGCAAAATATCATAGATCATCTTCACACAGCGGAAAGCCTGTGACTGCTCCGGCTGCCGGTCTGTGCTCTTTTTCTCAGGATGTGCTTCCGTTTTCTCTTCGCTTTTCTTTTTCTCGTCATTGTTTAAATTCTTCTCTAACAGGTTCTGTAAGCTCTCTAGCTTTTCCTCAATGCCTTTTTCCTTTTCATTCAAAAATGGATTCTGTGCCGGTAACGGCATCTTAAAAGGATTCACCGGTTCTGTTTTCGGAAGCTCGCTCTTCTCTTCTGCCTTCGGAACCTGGATCTTGATCGGCTCATCCGCAGCGTAATTGATATTCTCATGCATCTTTAACGGAGCCTTCATGGCAGACAGCGGATTCGGTGTCTGTTCCTTTTCCTCTAAGGCAGCAGTTACTTCAAAGGTTGATTTCTTAAATGCACGGAAGAAGCCCTTCGGCTTTACCTCACGTACATTCATGATGACAGCATTCTGTCCCATTTCCTTCTTTGCCTTTTCGATTGCTTCGTCCTCTGTTTTTCCCTGGAATTTATTAATAGTCATTATTCAGTCACCATCCCCACAGATTGTAATTCTACATTCGATTCCACTTCGTTATAAGATACAACGATCAGATCCTTAAAATAGTCTTCCGTCAGCTTCTTAAAATACATACGAACGATCGGAGACGTAATGATGATCGGATTCTTTCCAATATTCTGTAACTTTGCGATCTCGGTCTCTACCGACGCAATGATCGCTTTGGTCTTCTCTGGATCTAAGGTCAGGTATGCCCCCTGCTCTGTCTGTTTGACGGAGCCCATTATATCCTGCTCTACCTTTGGATCAAGTGTAACGACACTGGTCGTCTCATTTGCTGGAAAATATTTATTTGAGATTGCCCGTTTTAAGCTCTGTCTGACATACTCTGTCAGCACATCGGTATCATGTGTTGTAGCCGCATGATCTGCCAATGTTTCGAAAATCGTCAAAAGATCACGGATGGAAATATCCTCACGCAAAAGATTCTGTAGAACCTTCTGGATCTCTCCGATTCCAAGTAACTTCGGTGTAAGCTCCTCCACAAGCGCAGGGTTGTTCTCCTTCATATCGCTGATCAGGTTCGATACATCCTGTCTGGTCAGCAGTTCCGCGATATGCTGACGGATCACTTCTGTCAGATGTGTTGCAATAATAGATGGCGGATCTACAACGGTATAACCAAGACTCTCCGCACGTTCCCTCTGACCTTCGGTAATCCAGATCGCCGGCAGGTGGAAGGATGGCTCAAAGGTCGGAATACCTGTGATCTCCTCTTCCACATAACCCGGATTCATTGCCATATAGTGATCAAAAAGGATCTCTCCTTCTGTTACCTGAATTCCCTTGATCTTAATAATATACTGGTTCGGATTCAACTGGATATTATCTCTTAAACGGATGATCGGTACAACCGTACCAAGCTCTAATGCGACCTGACGCCGGATCATAACCACACGGTCTAGCAGGTCACCGCCCTGATTCACATCTGCAAGTGGGATAATACCATAACCAAATTCCAGCTCGATCGGGTCGACCGGAAGGATTGCACGCACATTTTCCGGCTTTCTTATCTCTTCTGCCGCATCCTCTTCTGCGCCTGCCTCTTCCTCGATCGCCGCAACCTCGGTATTGTTCTGTACCGACTTTCCACCGACCACAAATAACAGTCCGAGCGGCACAAAGATATAGATTGGAAGCGGTGTTACGATTCCTAAAAGGATCAGTGTTCCGCCAACGAGATACAGTGCCTTCGGCAGACCAAAGAGCTGGCTGACCAAAACTGTTCCAAAGTCTGCTTCCTTCGATGCCTTGGTAACGAGGATACCGGTTGCGAGAGAGATCAAAAGCGATGGGATCTGGCTGACAAGTCCATCACCGATGGTTAAGATACCATACTGCTGGATCGCTTCCGTGATTGATAATCCTTGATTCATATATCCCATGATCGTTCCACCGATCAGGTTGATAAAGGTGATGATCAGACCTGCGGTCGCATCTCCCTTTACATACTTTGTAGCACCATCCATGGAACCGAAGAAGCTTGACTCTTCCTGGATCTTATTACGACGGATTCTTGCTTC
>CACZPJ010000113.1 GCA_902782995.1 uncultured Lachnospiraceae bacterium
AACACGGAGGAAAAAACATGGAGTGTGTAAGAAAAGTAACCGATGATCTGTACTGGGTTGGTGGCAATGACAGACGTCTTGCATTGTTTGAAAATATTTTCCCGATTTCACGCGGGGTATCTTACAATTCGTATCTGTTAATGGATGAGAAAACAGTACTGCTTGATACGGCAGACCGTTCGATCAGCGAGCAGTTTTTTGAAAATATCACTGCGGTTTTGGGAGAACATTCACTGGATATTCTTGTGGTGAATCACATGGAGCCGGATCACTGTGCACTGATCGGGGATCTTGTCCGCAGATATCCCAAGCTTCAGATCATCGGAAATGCAAAGACATTCCAGATGATGCAGCAGTTTTTCGATTTTGACATAGATGGAAGATCCATCGTTGTAAAGGAAGGAGATACTTTTGATAGCGGAAAGCACGAACTGCATTTTGTAATGGCACCGATGGTACATTGGCCGGAGGCAATGGTGACTTACGATGCGACAGATAAGATCCTGTTTTCGGCAGATGGATTTGGTTCTTTTGGCGCACTGCCGGGCAGCATTTTTGCAGATGAACTGGATTTTGACCGCGACTGGTTAGATGATGCAAGAAGATATTATACGAATATTGTCGGAAAATACGGTTCATCCGTGCAGGCACTGTTAAAGAAAGCAGCAGGACTGGACATTCAGATGATCTGCCCGTTACATGGCCCGGTCTGGAGAGAGGATCTTGGCTACATTCTGGATAAATATCAGAAGTGGAGTACCTATGAACCGGAGGAGAAGGGCGTTGTAATCGCCTACGCATCCATGTATGGCAATACGGAGAATGCGGCAAATGCATGTGCCTGTAAGCTGGCTGACCGCGGTGTCCGTAAGATCGCGGTATATGATGTCTCCAATACCGATGTGTCTGAGCTGATCGCAGAGATCTTCCGTTACAGTCATCTGGTACTTGCAGCACCAACCTATAATGGCGCGATCTATCCGAAGATGGAACATCTGTTACTGGATATGAAGGCACTGAATGTCCAGGGACATACCGTTGCACTGATCGAGAACGGAACCTGGGCTGCGACAGCGGCAAAGCAGATGCGTGCACAGTTAGAAGCATTGAAAAATATGACTGTTTTAGATGCAGAACTTTCCATTAAGTCTGCATTAAAGGATGACCAGAGGGCACAACTGGATGCGCTTTGTGATGCGATTGCAGCTTCGGTAAAGGAATCATAAGTAATAAAAGAAATTGTTAAAAATCAGGGATTTTCAAGGGAAAGCAGGTAAATGAAAAAGTTTGAGACTTTTCGTTGCCTGCTTTTTTGATAATAATTGAAAAATATAGTGTATGAAAATAAAATACTTGCTATAATTTAATCAGGAATATGACAGAGGGATGGTAATAGTATGTGTAGGAAAAAGGAATTAAGTTTTTCAATCTTCATGTTATATAGTCTTGCAGATAAATGGAACATGTCTCCGGTAAAAGTATACAAAATATTAAATTCAACCGGAATTTTGGATAATTATATTATTAAATGTTACGATGTTCTTCATACACAGGGAAAGGAATATTTAGTAGAAGATATTACAGGTTTTGTGAGAGAAAAAGGGGTTAATGTATGATTGTATATCATGGATCAACAGAAATTATAAAAAATCCGGATGTAGTACATTCAAAAAAGTATTTGGATTTTGGTCAAGGGTTTTATATTACAACGTTTGAAGATCAGGCAAAAAAATGGGCAGTTCGAAAGGGTATGAGACAGGAAAGGACTGCGATAGTAAATGTTTATGAATTATCTGAAGAATGGGATGATTTTAGAATATTATCTTTTGAAAAAGAAAATGAGAAATGGCTGGATTTTGTATGTGGATGTAGAAAGGGACAGCCGCTGAATAGAGAATATGACATTATACTAGGTAATGTTGCAGATGATGATGTGTTTAAGACCGTAGATATGTATTTTAGGGGATTATGGGACAAGGAAAAGGTTTTAAATGAATTGCGGTATTATAAGATGAATAATCAAATATGTGTCGTAACGCAGGAAACGTTGAACAGACTTATTACTTTTAAAAAGGCTTATGAGGTGAAAAATAATGATAACTAAGAAGCAGTTGGAAGAAGTTTATAAGCAAAATCTGGAAAATGATATCATTAATGCAATTTCTGAAATGAAAGGAATAGATTTGCGGAAGGCATTTGATATTTATTATTCCAGTAAACTTGCTGAACAAATTTCAAATGATAGTTATGGAATAGAAAATATGGATGCAAAATATCTGGCAGAAGATTTGATTGAGAATGAGCCGGAGCTTTTTAAATAGAAGATATGGAAAACAAGAAGTACAGAACAAACATTCGATTTTGCTCTGTACTTTTTTTCGTTTGAATGATATAATAAACAAGTAACAATACTAAGAACATAACTATTATTTCTAAAATATCACCGATAGATGAGAACGAATTGGGAGAAATCAGATGGAATTCAGACTTCATTCAAAATATAAACCAACCGGAGACCAGCCGCAGGCGATCGCAGAGCTTGTGAAGGGGTTCAAGGAAGGCAATCAGTTTGAGACGCTGCTTGGTGTGACCGGATCTGGTAAGACCTTCACGATGGCGAATGTCATTGCACAGTTGAATAAGCCGACGCTCATTATTTCACACAATAAGACGCTGGCGGCACAGCTCTATGGGGAATTCAAGGAGTTTTTCCCGGAGAATGCGGTCGAGTATTTTGTTTCCTATTATGATTATTATCAGCCGGAGGCATATGTACCGTCATCGGACACCTATATTGCGAAGGACTCTGCGGTCAATGAAGAGATCGATAAGCTGCGGCTGTCTGCAACAGCGGCACTCGCAGAGCGTAAGGATGTTATCGTAATATCGAGCGTGTCCTGTATCTATGGACTGGGCAGCCCGGAGGATTTTCTTGGCATGATGGTTTCCCTTAGACCGGGCATGGAACGTGACCGGGATGATGTGATCCGTGCACTGATCGATATCCAGTATACGAGAAATGATATGGATTTTCAGCGGGGAACGTTCCGGGTGCGCGGGGACGTACTTGAGATCTTTCCGGCAGACCATGATGAGACGGCGATCCGTGTAGAATTTTTCGGGGATGAGATTGACCGGATCACAGAGATCACGGTTGTGACCGGAGAAGTGCGGTGTGAGTTAGAGCATGTCGGAATTTTCCCGGCATCCCACTATGTTGTGCCGCAGGAGAAGATCAACCGTGCGTGTGTGAATATTGAAAAAGAGATGGAAGAGCGCGTGCGCTTTTTTAAGGGGGAGGATAAGCTGTTAGAGGCACAGCGGATCTCAGAACGGACGAACTTTGATATAGAGATGCTGCGCGAGACCGGGTTTTGCAGTGGAATCGAGAATTACTCCAGACATCTTGCGGGCTTAGAGCCGGGTGCGACACCGATGACACTGATGGATTATTTTAAGGATGATTACCTGATCATAGTTGACGAGTCGCATATTACGATTCCACAGATCCGTGGTATGTATGCCGGTGACAGATCGAGAAAGACGACGTTAGTAGATTATGGCTTCCGTCTTCCGTCGGCGTTAGATAACCGTCCACTGAACTTTGAAGAATTTGAGAGTAAGATCGATCAGATGCTGTTTGTATCTGCGACACCGAATGTCTATGAGGATGAACATGAACTGCTTCGGGCAGAACAGATCATCCGCCCGACGGGTCTGTTAGATCCGCGGGTGGAAGTGCGTCCGGTAGAGGGACAGATCGATGACCTGGTCGGTGAAGTCAATAAGGAAACAGCAGCCGGTCATAAGATCATGATCACGACACTGACGAAGAAGATGGCAGAGGATCTGACGGATTATATGCGTGAGATCGGTATCCGTGTGAAGTATCTGCATTCCGATATTGATACTTTAGAGCGGGCAGAGATCATCCGCGACCTCAGACTCGATGTGTTCGATGTACTGGTCGGAATCAACCTCTTACGAGAGGGTCTGGATATACCGGAGATCACGCTGGTTGCGATCTTGGATGCAGACAAGGAGGGCTTCCTGCGTTCGGAGACTTCCCTGATTCAGACGATCGGCCGTGCGGCAAGAAATGCGGAAGGACATGTGATCATGTATGCGGATAAGATGACAGATTCTATGCGTGTTGCAATCGACGAGACCGAACGTAGGAGACAGATCCAGCAGCAGTATAATGAGGAACATGGAATTACCCCACAGACGATCCAGAAGTCGGTTCGTGAACTGATCCATATCTCGAAGAAGGTTGCGGCAAGTGAGATGGAATTCAAGAAAGATCCGGAATCTATGAGCAGGCAGGAGTTAGAGAAGCTGATCGCAGATATACAGAAGAAGATGAGCAAGGCAGCAGCAGATCTGAACTTTGAGGCAGCGGCAGAGTACCGTGATAAGATGATAGAACTTAAGAATATGCTCCGGGATCTGGAAAAATAAGATCACCGGGCAAAGTAGGAGCAGAGAGATGGCAAAAAAGGAACGAAAATATATCAAGATACGTGGAGCAAAAGAGCATAACCTGAAAAATATCGATCTGGATATTCCAAGAGACGAGTTTGTGGTTTTGACGGGGTTAAGTGGATCCGGTAAGTCCTCACTGGCATTTGATACGATCTATGCAGAAGGACAGCGGCGTTATATGGAATCGTTGTCTTCCTATGCAAGACAGTTCTTAGGACAGATGGAAAAGCCGAATGTCGAGAAGATCGAAGGATTATCACCGGCAATCTCGATCGATCAGAAGTCAACAAACCGGAATCCGAGATCGACCGTCGGAACGGTGACAGAGATCTATGACTACTTCCGTCTTTTGTATGCGAGAATCGGTATCCCACACTGCCCGAAGTGTGGAAAAGAGATCAAAAAGCAGAGCGTGGATCAGATGGTAGACCAGATCATGACACTGCCGGAGCGGACGAAGATCCAGCTTCTTGCACCGGTGGTGCGTGGACGTAAGGGCGAGCATCAGAAGCTGTTTGAACAGGCAAAGCGAAGCGGTTATGTCCGTGTCCGTGTCGATGGAAGCCTGTATGAACTGACCGAGGAGATCAAGCTGGATAAGAACAAAAAGCATAATATTGAGATCGTGGTAGACAGACTGATCGTAAAACCGGGAATTGAAAAGCGTCTGACCGATTCGATCGAGAATGTGTTAGATCTTGCGGATGGTCTGATGACCGTTGATGTAGATGGCAGTGAGCCGATCCAGTTTTCCCAGAGCTTTTCCTGCCCGGACTGTAATATCAGTATTGATGAGATCGAGCCGAGAAGCTTTTCCTTTAATAATCCGTTTGGAGCCTGTCCGGACTGTTTCGGACTTGGCTATAAGATGGAATTTGATGAGGACCTGATGATACCGGATAAGCGGTTGAGCCTTGCAGAGGGGGCGATTCAGGTGATGGGATGGCAGTCTAGTACAGATCCATCCAGCTTCACCTATGCGATCTTAAAGGCATTGTCTGAGGCATATGATTTTTCTTTAGAGACACCGTTTCAGGAACTGTCCAAAGAGGTACAGGATGTGATCATACATGGTACGAAGGGCAGAGAAGTGAAGGTCTATTATAAGGGTCAGCGTGGGGAAGGTGTCTATGATGTGGCGTTTGAAGGACTGATCAGGAACGTAGAGCGTCGTTACCGGGAGACCGGATCTGATACGATGAAGCAGCAGTACGAAGAATTTATGCGGATCACACCGTGTAAGACCTGTGGCGGCCAGCGTCTGAAAAAGGAAGCCCTGGCAGTCACCATCTGTGATAAGAACATCCATGAGATCACGTCCATGTCGATCCGGAAGCTGAATGAGTTCCTGGCAGACATGGAACTGACAAAGCAGCAGATGTTGATCGGGGAACAGGTGTTAAAAGAGATCCGGGCGCGTGTAGGATTTCTCGTGGATGTCGGACTGGACTATCTGTCACTGTCGCGTGCCACCGGAACACTTTCCGGTGGAGAAGCACAGCGTATCCGTCTGGCAACCCAGATCGGGTCAGGACTCGTTGGTGTTGCCTATATTCTGGATGAGCCGAGTATCGGACTGCACCAGAGGGATAATGATAAGCTGCTAGCAACCCTGAAGCATTTAAAGGATCTGGGAAATACCCTGATCGTGGTTGAGCATGATGAGGATACCATGTTGGCAGCGGACTATATTGTGGATATTGGTCCGGGTGCAGGCGAACATGGTGGAGAAGTCATAGCAGCGGGAACTGCACAGGAGATCATGAAGAATAAGAAGTCCCTGACCGGTGCATATCTGAGCGGCAGAAAGAAGATCCCGGTGCCGGAGGTACGAAGAAAGCCGACCGGTTATCTTGAGATCCGTGGTGCAAGAGAGAATAATCTGAAAAATGTAAATGTCAAGATCCCACTTGGGGTGATGACCTGTATTACCGGAGTGTCCGGTTCGGGAAAAAGTTCCCTGACCAATGAGATCCTGTACAAGCGTCTTGCCAGAGACCTGAACCGTGCACGTACGATACCGGGAAAGCATGATGAGATTCTCGGAATCGATCAGTTAGACAAGGTGATCGATATAGACCAGTCACCGATCGGAAGAACACCGCGTTCGAATCCTGCAACATATACCGGAGTCTTCGATATGATCCGTGATCTGTTTGCGGCAACCCCAGATGCGAAGGCGCGGGGTTACGCAAAGGGACGTTTCAGCTTCAATGTAAAGGGTGGACGCTGTGAGGCATGTTCCGGCGATGGTATCTTAAAGATCGAGATGCACTTTTTACCGGATGTCTATGTACCGTGTGAGGTCTGTCAGGGCAAGCGTTATAACAGAGAGACACTGGAGGTCAAATACAAGGGTAAGAGCATCTATGATGTCCTGAATATGACAGTGGAAGAGGCATTGGAATTTTTCAAAAATGTGCCTTCGATCGAACGCAAGATCCAGACGCTGTATGATGTGGGACTATCCTATATCCGCCTTGGACAGCCATCCACGGAGTTATCCGGTGGAGAGGCACAGCGTATTAAGCTTGCAACCGAACTGAGCAAGCGGAGTACAGGAAAGACGATCTATATTCTCGATGAGCCGACAACCGGACTTCACTTTGCGGATGTAGATAAGTTAGTAGAGATCCTGAGACGTTTATCCGATGGCGGGAATACGGTTGTAGTCATTGAGCATAATCTGGATGTTATTAAGACGGCGGATTATATCATTGACATGGGACCGGAAGGCGGCGAAGGCGGCGGAACGGTCGTTGCAACCGGCACACCGGAGGAGATTGCAAAAGTTCCGGAATCCTATACCGGATTGTATATTAAGAAGTATCTCGAGAGATAATATCTGTGCATAAAATATAGAATAGTTAAGAAGTTATTGCGATTTTTTTAAATTACGATATTTTATGAAAAAAACCTTTGAAAAATGGGATTTATTGTATATAATGGGTTTATGTATGTAAGAATATGATTGAATGCGTACTCTGCGTTTTTTTGGGCAGAACCATGGAAATGCAGGTGAATCCACATAGAATAAGTCAGATGAAAGGGGAAACATAAAATGGTTTCGACAGATATTGGAATTGATTTGGGAACAGCTAGTATTTTAGTATACATCAAGGGTAAGGGTGTTGTTTTAAAAGAGCCGTCTGTAGTGGCTTTTGACCGTGATACGAATAAGATCAAGGCAATCGGTGAAGAAGCAAGACTGATGTTAGGAAGAACGCCTGGAAATATCGTGGCAGTCCGTCCGCTGCGTCAGGGAGTTATTTCCGATTATACCGTAACGGAGAAGATGATCCGTTACTTTATCCAGAAGGCACTCGGCAAGAAGAGCTTAAGAAAGCCACGTATCAGTGTCTGCGTGCCAAGTGGTGTCACAGAAGTAGAGAAGAAGGCAGTAGAGGATGCAACTTATCAGGCAGGTGCAAGAGAGGTTGCAATTATCGAAGAGCCGATCGCAGCAGCAATCGGAGCAGGAATTGATATTTCCAGACCATGTGGAAACATGATCGTAGATATCGGAGGCGGTACCGCAGATATCGCAGTTATTTCTCTGGGTGGTTCGGTTGTCAGCACTTCCATTAAGATCGCAGGAGATGATTTTGACGAGGCAATCGTCCGTTATATGAGAAAGAAGCACAATCTTCTGATCGGTGAGCGTACAGCAGAGGATATCAAGATCAAGATCGGAAGCTGCTTCCCATTACCGGAACCGGAGACAATGGATGTAAGAGGACGTAACCTTGTAACCGGTCTTCCGAAGACAGTTACCGTATCTTCCGAAGAGACCGAAGAGGCACTGCGTGAATCCACACTTCAGATCGTTGAGGCGGTTCACAGTGTATTAGAGAAGACTCCGCCAGAGTTAGCAGCCGATGTTGCAGACCGTGGTATCGTATTAACCGGTGGCGGTTCTTTACTGCGTGGATTAGAGGAACTGATCGAGGATAAGACCGGAATCAATACAATGACGGCAGATGATCCGATGACCTGTGTGGCAATCGGAACCGGAAAGTTTGTTGAATTTTTAGCCGGCAACCGTGATGATGACTAATCATATCCGATACGGGAACCGATAATAGAGGTATAGAAGTAACAGAAGATAATATCAGATAAAGGATTGCAATATAAGTAAGAGCAACAGATTGCTTACAAAAGGAGAATCAGATGGTCAAAGGTCTATATACGGCATATACCGGAATGATGAATGAACAGAAGAGACTGGATGTCCTGTCGAATAATCTCGCGAATGCGGATACGAACGGATATAAGAAGGAAGGAACGGCGAACCGCGCATTTGCGGATGAGCTGGCGGTGAAGATCCGGGATACTTCGGCATACAATCTTCCAAGACGTCTTGGAGACGTGAATCTGGGTGTGAAGATCGGTGAGACTTACACAGACTACAGTCAGGGAAATTACAGAATTACAGACAGTAAGTATGATGTTGCGTTAGACGGAAATGGATTTTTTGGTATTTCCTATACGAACAAGAACAATGAGACATCCGTAAAGTACACCAGAGATGGTGCATTTACCGTGAATACGGAAGGGTATCTGGTTACGAAGGACGGAGATTACGTCCTGAATCAGAACGGAGCGCAGACCGGTAATGCCGCAGCGGATAATTACATCCGTATCGATCCGAATACCGATTTTAAGATTGATGAACAGGGGAATATCATTCAGAATAATCAGATGGTTGCAAAGATCGGTGTCGTAGATGTTGCAGATTATAATTATATCCAGAAGTATGGAGAGAATATGTATGATCTTGCAAATGGGGCACAGGTCACAGCATCCACTGCCAAGGTGAATCAGGGTGCGATTGAGACATCGAATGTCAATGTTGTATCGGAAATGGTCGATATGATCACGATTACAAGAGCATATGAATCAAACCAGAAGATTATCCAGACGATAGATTCTACACTGGATAAGGCAGTAAATCAGGTTGGAAAGGTATAATAAGGGTGTACTGATATGATGAGATCATTATGGACTGCGGCATCAGGAATGATTGCACAGCAGACAAACGTAGATACAATATCGAATAATATTGCAAATGTAAATACAACCGGATATAAGTCAGAGAAGACGGAATTCAAGTCTCTGTTATACCAAACATTACAGGCACGTACGACAACTGCCAACGGTGAACAGAAGCCGATCCCGGCACAGGTGGGACTTGGTACACGTGTTGCATCCACGACATCTAATTATACGAATGGTTCGATGTTAGCAAACGACAGCGACACCGCATTTGCATTACAGGGAGACGGTTTCTTTGCTGTCCGTGGTGCAGATGGAAATACATATTATACGAGAAATGGTGAGTTCGGCTGGAGTATTGGAACAAATGGTGTTACCCTGACGAATTCAGATGGTTATCAGGTGCTTGATACAAATGGAAATGCGATTGTGATTCCGAATAATATCAAGACAAGTACGGTAGAGGTCTCGAAGGATGGTTCTTTTTCGGTGAAGAATACAGATGGTACCTATACACCGCTGAATATGACGATCGGTGTATGGCAGTTTAACAATCCGGGAGGTCTGAACAAGCGCGCAGACAGTCTGTTACAGGTGACAGCAGCATCCGGTAATCCGCTGAATGAAGCGACGACAAACGGACTGGTGCGAAGCTCCGTAAACCAGCATTATTTAGAGGGATCGAATGTACAGATCGCAGATGAGATGGTAAATCTGATCGTTGCACAGCGTGCGTATGAAATGAACTCCAAGGCAATACAGGCTTCGGATGATATGTTGTCACAGGCAAATCAGTTGCGTAGATAATGAAAGGATGAGCGTATGAGTATTTCACTGGATAGTATTTCCTCTTATCTTGATGCTGCAAAGAGTACAAGTGGCAGTTCAAATGTGGAACAGACATTAAAGTCGGATCTTTCCACAGCGTCGGAAGACGAGATGATGGATGCCTGCAAAGAGTTTGAGACGTATTTTATTGAGCAGGTGTTGAAGGAAGTAGAGAAGACAATCCCACAGGATGAGGATTCATCAATGTCGAAGCTGACTGATTTTTATAAGGATCAGACAATGGAGACGATTGCCGAGAAGATCGGAGAACAGAGTGGAAATAACTTTGCACAGACGATGTATGAACAGATGAAACGGAACTATGGTCTGTAACATACACGGCACAATACATGAAGAGAATATAGCAAGGGAAATGATTGCAGAATAATATGGTGGGTAGAAGGCTGTCTGTTTCAGACAGCCCTTTTCTATCCACAGGAGAAGATATCTGATATTGTGGATACAGAGGCAGAAAGGCGGCACAAGGGTGGAAAAAGTAACAGGGTTTGTAGATCATATTATTTTTCGGAATGCAGACAACGGATATACCGTACTGGTATTGATCTGTGGAGAGGAAGAGCTTACCTGCGTGGGTATTTTTTCTGCGATCAGTGAAGGAGAAAATATAGAAGCGGCCGGAGAATATACTTCACATCCGACTTATGGGAAGCAGTTTAAGGTCGAAAGCTTTGAGGTAAAAGAGCCGACAGATGCCTTATCCATTGAACGTTATCTTGGTTCCGGGGCTGTAAAGGGTGTGGGAGCTGCCCTTGCAGCAAGGATCGTGCGACGTTTTCAGGAGGATACCTTCCGGATTATTGAGGAAGAACCGGAGCGCCTTGTAGAAGTAAAGGGGATCAGCGGAAGAAAAGCGCGAGAGATCGCAGATCAGGTTGCAGAAAAGCGGGATCTGAGGCAGGCGATGATCTTTTTACAGCAATATGGGATCTCACTGACACTTGCGGTGAAGATCTATCAGCAGTATGGACAGGAAGTGTATGGGATTATCCGTGAAAATCCATACCGGCTTGCAGATGATATGAGTGGAGTAGGATTCCGGACAGCAGATGAGATCGCGGCACGGGTCGGCATCCATACCGATTCGGATTTCCGTATCCG
>CACZPJ010000114.1 GCA_902782995.1 uncultured Lachnospiraceae bacterium
AGCTAAGACAGGAAAATCCGCGCAGTGGCATACAGGAGAAAATCTTTGTATGCCACTTCTTTTTTATGTGAAACAATGGTATAATACACTCTGTATATGTATGCCCGGTGAAGAAAAGCCGGCTGTGGATAGAAGGATAAATAGTGTGAGGATATATCGCACGATGCACACAAGTCTGTGCAGAAATGAGGATTGTGATGAAGAAACATATCAAGCTCAAAGGCAGTCTGAAGAATTACATGTACTGGCCATTGATATTAACGATACTTCTGGTGATCATGAATATCCCATTGTACTGGATAAGCAAAGAAGCCGGAGCGATGGTATCGGGATTTACGGTGATCTATTTCATTTTTGTGGTGTTTGCCTATAATTTCAACAAGCCGGTGCTTGTAAATGAGCTGATCAATTTTGCAACCCAGTATGGAACGGTGCAAAAAAAGCTGATCAATGATTTTGAGATTCCATATGCACTGTTAGATTACAACGGAAAGATTCTCTGGGTAAATGAGAAGTTTTCGGAAGTGACGGGGAAGGATAAGAAGTATCATAAGTCGATCACGAGTATCTTTTCCGGGATCACGCGTGAGATCCTGCAGAAGGAAGAGAACGAAAAGACCTTATATATTGACTTTGATGGAAGGAATTACCGCGTCGCCTTAACGAAGATCTATTTTGAAGAGATGACAGCAGAAAGCGGAATTGTTTCAATGGAAGAGACGGAGCAGTTTCTGACTGCACTCTATCTTTTTGACGAGACGGAATTAAAGAGTTATATCCGTAAGAATGAAGAGCAGAAGCTGGTTGCCGGACTTGTCTATATCGACAATTACGAGGAAGCCTTAGACAGTATTGAGGACGTCAAGCGTTCACTTCTCGTTGCGTTAGTTGACCGTAAGGTCAACAAGTATTTTGCACAGATGGATGCACTGGTGCGTAAGATCGAGAAGGATAAGTACTTCGTCGTATTCCGTCACAAGTATCTGAAGGAATTAGAAGAGGATAAGTTCAGCCTTTTAGAGGATGTTAAGACCGTGAAGGTCGGAAATGAGATGGCGGTTACCTTAAGTATCGGAATCGGTAATACAGGAGCAACCTATAACCAGAATTACGAATATGCCCGTATGGCGATCGACCTGGCACTTGGACGAGGCGGCGATCAGGTGGTCGTTAAGGAAGGCGAGAATATCTCTTATTATGGAGGTAATTCCAAGCAGGTTGAGAAGAATACAAGGGTAAAGGCGAGAGTAAAGGCACATGCGCTGCGTGAGATCTTAGAGAGCAGGGACCGTGTATTTATCATGGGACACAGCATCGGGGATGTCGATTCCTTTGGTGCAGCGATCGGTATCTACTGTGCGGCAAGAGTGCTTGGCAAGAAGGCACAGATCGTTATTGATGACGTGACCACATCCCTGAAGCCGTTGAAGGACTTCTATACGGAGGATGCGGGTTATCCGGCAGATATGTTTGTCAGCAGTGAAAAGGCATTAGAACTGGTAGATTATAATTCACTTGTCATGGTCGTAGACACGAACCGTCCAAGTTATACCGAGTGCCCGGGACTGCTTAAGCGGACAAAGAGCGTCGTTGTATTTGACCATCACAGACAGAGCGCAGAGGTTATCGAGAATCCGGTTCTTTCTTATATTGAACCGTATGCATCCTCGACCTGTGAGATGGTTGCAGAAGTATTGCAGTATTTTACCGAGAATATCAAGCTTGCACCGCATGAGGCAGACTGTATCTATGCGGGTATTCTGATCGATACGAATAACTACATGTCCAAGACCGGTGTGCGTACCTTCGAGGCTGCCGCATACTTAAAGCGTTGCGGAGCAGAGGTTACGCGTGTCCGCAAGCTGCTGCGTGAGGACATGGCAACTTATAAGGCACGCGCCGAAGTTGTCCGCCATGCGGATGTATACCGTGGTGCATTTGCAATCTCGATCTGTGAGACAGAAGACGTTGCAAGCCCGACGATCGTTGGTGCACAGGCAGCAAACGAGCTGTTGAATATTGTAGGGATCAAGGCATCCTTTGTACTTACCAGCTATGCAGGTAAGATCTATGTAAGTTCCCGTTCGATTGATGAGATCAATGTACAGCGTATCATGGAACGCTTTGGCGGTGGCGGACACCTGAATATGGCGGGCTGCCAGCTTACGGACTGTACGATCGCACAGGCAAAAAATATTATCAAAGACACGATTGATACGATGATTGAGGAAGGAGAAATACAGCTATGAAAGTAATTTTATTAGAAGATGTGAAGCCATTAGGAAAAAAGGGACAGATCGTTGAGGCAAGTGATGCTTATGCGAGAAACGTTCTTTTTGCAAAAAAGAAAGCAGTAGAAGCAAACGGAAAGAACTTAAATGACTTAAAGTTACAGAATAAGCATGCAGACAAGGTCGCAGAGGAGAACTTAGAAAAGGCAAAAGAGCTTGCAGCATTTTTAGAGGATAAGGTTGTCGAAGTAAAGATCAAGACCGGAGAGGGCGGAAGAACCTTCGGATCGGTTTCCACCAAGGAGATCTCCGCAGCAGCAAAGGAACAGATCGGTGTAGATATTGATAAGAAGAAAATGCAGTTAGAAGATGGCATCAAGTCACTTGGTATGTATGAGGTCAATGTGAAGCTTCATTCAAAGGTAACCGGTATCTTACGCGTGAAGGTAACTGAGGCATAGCAGGGAGAAGATAGATGGAAGAAGCGTTGATCAAGCGTGTAATGCCGAATAGTCTCGAAGCAGAGCAGTCCGTGATCGGATCGATGATCATGGATAAGGATGCGATTGTGGCGGCAAGTGAGATCCTGATCTCTGAGGATTTTTACCATAAGCAGTATGGAATCCTGTTTGATGCCATGGTTGAGCTTTTTAATGCAGGGCAGCCGGTAGATCTTGTGACCTTACAGAATAAGCTGAAGGAAAAGGATGTACCACCGGAGATCAGCAGTCTGGAATATGTCGGAGATCTGGTGACTGCAGTGCCGACCTCTGCAAATGTAAAGTATTATGCGAATATTGTAAAAGAAAAATCCGTTTTACGGAATCTGATAAAGGTGACCGAGCATATCGAAAATGAATGTTACGCCGGAAAGGAAAGCGTGGAAGATATTCTCGCAGACACCGAAAAGAGCGTATTTAGCCTGCTCCAGAACCGGAGCGGCGGGGATTATGTCCCGATCAAGCAGGTCGTTATCAATGCATTGGATAAGATCGAGCAGGCATCGAAGATGTCCGGAAATGTAACCGGAATCGCAACCGGATTCGTGGATCTTGATTACCGGACGTCCGGCTTACAGCCGTCCGATCTGATCCTGATCGCAGCAAGACCTTCTATGGGTAAGACTGCATTCGTTTTAAATATCGCACAGTATGTTGCGTTCCGGAGTGATCTTACGACAGCGATCTTTTCGCTCGAGATGTCAAAGGAGCAGCTTGTAAACCGTCTGTTTTCCTTAGAGTCAAGAGTCGATGCACAGACCCTTCGGAATGGTAATCTTTCCGATGCGGAATGGGAGAAGTTGATAGAGGGTGCCGGAGTGGTCGGACGTTCCCACCTGATCATCGATGATACACCGGGTATTTCGATCTCAGAACTGCGTAGCAAGTGCAGAAAGTACAAGTTAGAGCAGGATCTGAAGTTAGTTATCATCGACTATTTACAGTTGATGTCCGGAAGCGGAAAGAGCACGGATTCGAGACAGCAGGAGATTTCCGATATTTCCCGTTCCCTCAAGGCATTGGCAAGAGAGCTGAATGTTCCGGTGATCGCACTTTCCCAGTTAAGCCGAGCCGTAGAGCAGAGACCGGATAAGCGTCCGATGATGTCGGACCTCAGAGAGTCCGGAGCGATCGAGCAGGATGCGGACGTGATCATGTTCATTTATCGTGATGACTACTATAACAAGGACACCGACCGCAAAAATATATCCGAGATCATTATCGCAAAACAGAGAAATGGTCCGATCGGAACCGTGGAACTTGTCTGGTTACCACAGTACACGAAGTTTGCAAATATGGAAAAATAGGAGATAGGGCAGATACAGTCAGAATTGTGGCTGTATCTGTTTTTTTGTGTCATTTTTTTACGATGAAAATATGTTGCCCGCGCAATCGGTGACGTTTATAATGTAGGGTATCAAAAGGTATCAACGGCCTTTGATGGAACACCCGTAAAAATGTGGACAAGCATGTGAAAAAGGAGGAGTCTTGTGGACAAGCAGCGGTATATGATATCAGATGCAGCAGCAGCCGTAGCGGTAGAGTCGCATGTGCTGCGTTACTGGGAAGATGAACTCGAGCTTACGATTCCCAGAAATGAGATGGGGCATCGTTACTATACAAAAGAGAACATAGACGAATTCCTAAGGATAAAGGAACTGAAGGAGCAGGGGTATCAGTTGAAGGCGATAAAAATGATCTTACATAATCAAAACCCTGCCGATTTAGAGACGGAGGATATGTCTGAGATGAAGAAAGCTGTAGTTGAGAATCCAAATAAGGTGGTGCCATACGAAGCCCAGTACGGGGTAAACAAAGCGGAGGACAGAATCGACAAGCAGGCGCGGTTAGAACAGTTTGAAGAGATGATGACACAGATCGTGAAAAAGGCAATCTCGGAAAACAATGCTGCACTCGGCAGGGAAGTCGGAGAAGAGGTCGGTGTCCGTGTCCTAAAGGAGATGAACTATCTGATCCGTGAGCAGGACGAGCAGTCCGAGGAGCGTTACCGCAGATTAGACGAAGCGATCCGCAACAACTATAAGAAAAAGGGCAAAGAAAAGTCAGGACGGCTTTTCGGGAAAAAACAGGAATTAAAGCCGAAGCAGGCATAGAGATGAAATAAAAAATGCACAAATATGTTCCGTAGATTTACGTTACATGATTTGTGCATTTTATAAATTATGAATCCTTATTTATCGGATTTTGCTAAGAAGTCGTTGATCTGTGCAACTAATGCATCCGGCTCAATACCATGAACCATAGCTGCCTCTTCGATTGTTTCCATCTGGGATGAAGGACATCCAAGACAATGCATTCCTATGTTTAAAAGGATTGGTGCAATATTCTCATCAATCTGAAGTAATTCACCGATCATTGTGCTCTTTGTAACCTGTGCTGCCATGATAGTACCTCCTAATTTAAGTTTTATTTGTGTGCTCTATTATAAGCGAAAAAAAGAAATTATGCAATTAGCATTCCCTTTGTTTTTTACAATATACATGATCGAATGCTCTTGTAATCGTGGAATTTTTGTATTAGAATAAGTCATAAGCTAGTGGTTAGCTATATAACGACAAAGTCTAAAGGAGGAAAATAAAATGGCATTTGTTATTACAGATTCTTGCGTAAGCTGTGGAACATGCGAACCAGAGTGTCCAGTAAGTGCAATCTCTGCTGGAGATGGTAAGTTCGATATCGATGCTGGTACATGCATCTCTTGTGGAACATGTGCAGGTGTTTGCCCTACAGGAGCTATCGAAGAGGCTTAATCTTACGAACATAAGGAAGAAAAAAGGAACCGCCGTTGTCATCGTAGATGACATCTGCGGTTCCTTTTTTAATCACGCTTAAATCTTGGCAAGTGTCTGAAGCGCATGCTCACCAATCAGCATATCATAATGCTCCATGAAGTACGCTTCGACTGCATTGGTATATTTTTTCTGTACGCCGTATTCGGCAAGGATATTACATACCTTATTGAACTCTTCCGGGGTATGATGTCCCTTACAGAGGACAAGCAGATACTGGTCGTATCCCGGCTTGCGGTATAAGGTGTTAGAATCATCATAAAAGCCATTTAATATAACGGCGAGCTTCCCAATCGTCTCTAAGTCGCTAAAAGAAAACAGCTTACGGATCTCTAACGGAACATGTACCGGAGCTTCGTTATCTGTTTCGGCAGTGCCGGCAGGAACATCCGTTGTGGTATCCTTCGTGGATGCTGTCTGTTCAGCCGCCTTGGTCGTGCGTCCGGTCTTCTCATTCTCCTGCTGGATCTGCTTAAAGAGATCGAGAATATCGTCTGCGCCCTGTGGATTGCCTGAGGAACTATCGTCAGAAAGAATATCATCAAAGTCGTCCGAAGGTTCTGAGAACTTCGAAAACCGTGTATCTAATTCTTCCGGGTATTCAACCTTTGTGATCAGAAGTACGATCGTATCAGCAGAAAGAGGAATCGCCTCGATCATCAGAGGAATGTCCTCAGCTTCAAACCCGAATTCATAAGAAGCCTGCTGCATCATTTCGCGGAAAAGAGATTTGGCTTTTTCTGTTCCATAGGCAAGCTCACTTAACTTTAATTGTCTGTCATCAAGATCGGCTCTCGTTAAAGTACACCGGATCTGATTCTCGCTTACTTTTTCTATCTTCATATGCCCACTTCCTTTTCTAAAATCCGCTATTCTTCTTACTTATTATAAGATAAAGGATATCCATTGTAAACGTCTAAAATTTATTAAAAAATTCTAAAAAGTATGAAAAAATCAGAATATAGTTGCAAGTTCGCTATACAATATGATATAAACAAAACAAGAGATGCATTTCACTGACATGTCCCATGGAAGGAGTCTATGAAAAGCATTCGACTTATCGAAGAATCATTATCTGACAGATACCGGATCATACGTGAGCTTGGCGAAGGTGCAAGCAGCCGGGTATATCTGGCAGAACATCTGAAGTTGAAGACATATCGTGCAATTAAGTGTATATCTAAGTCACATCCCTTGCAGTCTCAATTTCGTCTGGAAGCAGATCTGCTTATGAACTTATCCCATCCATCTATCCCTGTTTTGTATGACTTTTGGGAAGATACGGACAATCTCTATCTGATTGAAGAATATGTGGAGGGAGAGTCACTTGGGCAGTATATGCTTTATCATGATCATATTTCCCAGGAATATATTATGCAGTTAGGAATCCGGTTATGCGGGGTATTGGAATATCTGCACAGCAGGCAGCCATATCCGGTATATTACAGGGATTTAAAGCCCGAACATATCTTTTTGTGCGGCGACCTTGTCAAAATCATTGATTTTGGGATTGCATCATATCAGACCGGTCGGGAAGAAAATTTCCAACATTACGGAACCATTGGTTATGCCGCACCGGAGCAGTATACGGATCTATTGCCCACTCCGGCAACGGATCTATACGCGCTTGGAAAAGTATTAGAGCAGTTATTGAAAAAGTCCGATGGTTCCAGACATCTGAAACAAATTGTCCGAAAGACATTGGAACCAGAGCCGGGCAGGCGTTATCTATGTGCAGCCGCATTGAAAGCGGATCTGGTAAAAGAATTAGAACGGACATGTCGGAAGCACAGTGGAAAAAGAAACAGGCATCTCTTAGAACAGATCGCAGTAGTCGGAGCAGAACCCGGCATTGGCACTACACACATCGCAGTTTCTCTTAACATCTATCTCAATCAGCAAAAACAGCCCTGTATTTACCAGAATGTAACAGAAGAAGATATTGTCACAAGTCTTACAGAAAGTCATTTCCTTTTGAAAGGAGCGGACGGAGTCTGTTACAGGGAATGGTTCCGGGGAATTCCATACGATGGAACAGAAGAAAAGCAGAAGGATGTGGCGGAGGATGCGTATGTGCAGGTCACGGACTATGGAAGCAGATTAGAGGAATGCGTGTTAGGACAGGCAGAGTATACGGTTCTTGTCATCGGAGGAAGTCCATGGGAGGAGGAAGCTGCAAAGCGGGCATACCAGAAGCTTCAGTATACAGAGCATCTGATCCTTCTCTGTAATCACGGACACCGGAATATCTGTAAGCGGTATGCAGCCATGTTTGGCAGACGGGTATACAGTTTTCCGTATGATGTGGATGCATTTGCATGCGGCAGAAGAAAACGGGATTTGTTTACGAGGATACTGCAAAAAGAGGGGAGGAGATAGTATTTGTTCACGGAACGGAGACAGTATACAAAGGGCAGCCGGATATTGATCGGCATTACAGGAGCGGCACCGGGCATGGGTGTCACCCATCTGACCATGATGCTTGCAGGATACAGCGCGGCAATACAAAGAAGAAAGACGGCGGTTGTGGAACTTGGCGGGGATCATGTGCTATCCGGAATCCGGGATACGACAGGCAGGCTTACCTGTTACTGCGATTATACGGAAAACCGGATGTCGGAAGTCCTGAAAAAGGATTATGAGGTGATCTTATTGGATTGCGGCAGTACCTATTACCGCATCCGCAGGGAGCTGCTTTACTGTGATAAAAAGCTTGTGATCGGTTCTCTTATTCCGTGGCGTAAACAGGAATATCTGGACTTTATTCTGGAAGAAATGGGGGAGGATATACTGGCACAGAACATGATACTCTTAACAGCGAATGGGATAAAAAGCGATAAGAAGGAATTTGTGAAAACGGTAAAAATGCCGGTATATGATATTCCCTATGTTCCGGATCCATTCCATATAGGAAAAGACCAGTATGAATTTGTACAGCACTTTTTAAATATGCCTTAGGAATAATATATATCACGAGGACTCCTTTTGGCAGGAAGAAGGGGCAGTAATTATGAAAAATGAAAAAGAATTAAACAGCCTCTACATCGAATTACAGTCCATAGAAAACCGCGGTATTACGATCTGGTTAGCGGATGAGATCTGTTCCTCTTTTGAGATCGTACATGAGGTTATGCTGCATGAAGAGTGTACCTATATGAGAGACTATGTATTCGAGGGAGAGCGGCTAAAAGAACTGCATTTTGACCGGGTCGCATGTATCTGAAGACGGAAGCGCCCTAATGCCTGATCGAAGAAAGCGGGCGGCCAACGGTTTTATGCATAAAAGAGCCGTCTGTGGAAATGCCACAGGCGGCTTTTGTGCCGGAATTGGATGGCAAAAGGTATTTACACGATGCCCAAAATGGTATACTCTGATTAAAGATAAGGAATAAATTTGACAGATAAAACAGATGGTATACAGGAGGATGACAGAGTGAAGAAAAGAAACCGGTTTGTACCAGTTTTGGCAGTGGCAGGACTGATTGTGATCGTGATGCTGATTACGGCGGCAGCGCGTTTTATAGAGCGGTATGTCCCATCGAAGGAAGTAGAGGACATGAACGCGTATTACGGATTAAGCAGTGAGCAGGATATGGCGATGGTATTAGATGATACCTTATTGGAGACACTTTGCGAATATGTCGATGGTGAGGTATATGTTGATTACAATACCGTGCATGAATATTTTAATGAACGCTTCTACTGGGATTCAGCAGAAAATGTCCTGTTGTATACATTACCGGATACGCTGGTCACGGTGCAGGCGGGAAGTAAGGATTATCAGGTCGGCAAGGAAGCAAATTCAGAGAGCTATACGATCGTAAGGGTCGATGGAGATACGATGTATCTTGCACTTGACTTTATCGAGAAGTACACGAATCTGACACACAAGGTATTCGAATCCCCGAACCGTGTGGTACTCACCAGCGTGTGGGGTGAGGTTGACAGTACGACCGTGAAAAAATCAACCCAGCTTCGTTTAAAGGGTGGAATCAAAAGCCCGATCTTAAAGGAATTAGAAAAGGGAGAGGCACTGACCGTCCTGAAAAAAGATGAGATATGGACAAAGGTGGCAACCGAGGATGGAATCATCGGCTACTTAAAGACAAAGTTTATGGATAAGGTGGGAAGCACGAAGCGGAGCCATGACTTTGAGGAACCGGTATTTACCCATAATCTGAAGGAGCAGACGATCGAGATGGCATGGCATCAGGTGACAAGCCAGGATGCGAATACAACGATAGCCGATGTACTTAAGAATACAAAGGGAATCAATGTGATCTCCCCGACTTGGTTTTATCTGAATGACAACAACGGAGGCATCGCATCCTTAGCAAGCAAGGATTATGTCAATTACTGTCACCAGAACAACATCGAGGTCTGGGCACTGGTCAGCAATCTTGAGAATAAGGAAGTAGATACGACTGCGGTTATGAACCGTACTTCCACAAGACAGACGTTAGTTAACCAGCTTGTATCCGCAGCGATCGAATACGATCTGGATGGAATCAACGTAGATATGGAGGCATTAGATGCCACAGCGGGAGATGGTTATCTTCAGTTTATCCGTGAATTATCGTTAAAGTGTGCAAAAAATGAGATCGTACTTTCGGTTGATAATTATGTTCCGACAGAGTTTTCTGCCTTCTATAACAGAAAAGAGCAGTCGAACTTCGCAGACTACATCGTGATCATGGCATATGACGAACATTATGTCGGATCAGATGAGGGATCGGTGGCATCAATCGGCTTTGTGACCGATGGTGTCACGAATACCTTAAAGGAAGTTCCGGCAGAGCAGACGATCTTAGCCTGTCCGTTCTATACGAGGATCTGGGCTGAGACACCGAAGGATGAGGTCGGAGATTCCGCAGAATCCGCATCAGAGGACTACGTTCCATATGAATTAAGCAGTGAAGCCGTGGGTATGGATACGGTAACAAAGCGTTTGGAATTAAATGGTGCGACCGCGTCATGGTCAGAAGCTGACGGACAGAATTATGCGGAATATGTCAACGATGGTGTGACTTATAAGGTGTGGATCGAGGATGCCACATCCTTAGAAAAGAAGTTACAGGTGATGAAGTCGAATAAGTTAGCAGGTGCATCGTTCTGGAAGCTTGGCTTTGAAACAGACAGTATCTGGGATACAATCATCAAATATACGAATTAAAACAGACCGGAGCGTCATGGTTCTATCGCCGGTAAGCGGCACATATCTATAGACAACAGGTTTTTGGGGTGAAAGAGATCGGATATGAAAAAGCGGATAGAACTGATGATGGGAATTGCATTCATAGCGGCAGCGTTTTTCCTTGCAAGAGAGGGGGCAGCAGCCGTCAGTAATGCGCAGGCAGCAAAGCAGAAGGTCTGTATTGTAGTTGATGCCGGCCATGGCGGGGCTGACCCCGGTAAGGTCGGCATCAATGGCGTTTTAGAGAAGGATCTGAATCTGGCGATTGCCAAAAAGCTGAAGGCACTGTTAGAAAAAAAGCAGTACCGGGTGGTAATGACGCGGGAAAAGGATGCCGGATTAAATGATTCCGATACGGACAATAAGAAGGTGCAGGATATGCGCAGAAGATGCGAAGTGATCACAAAGGAAGCACCGGTATTTACGATCAGCATCCATCAGAACAGTTATCCGGAGGAATATGTAAAGGGCGCGCAGTGCTTCTATTTCGGGCAGTCAGAGGATGGAAAAAGATTAGCGGAGACCTTACAGGAGAGCCTGCGCAATACACTTGATCCGGAGAATAAGCGCGAAGCGAAAGCGAATGAAAGCTATTATCTGTTAAAAAAGACACCATCGCCGACGGTGATCGTGGAGTGTGGATTCTTAAGCAATGGAGGGGAAGCGGCACTTCTTATGACAGAGGAATACCAGCAGAAGGTAGCATCTGCCGTCTGCGATGGAATCTGCAATTATTTAAAGGGAGAAAGTCCGAAGCAGGAAGAACAGTAAAGGATAATGGTAAATTCATCTGACACATAGTATAATTAACTATATAAAAAATCGCTCAGACCTCAACGGCCTGGGCGATTTTCTGTTAGGGGAGTTTTTAATGACCACTTCTTATATTTAATCAATTTCATGTTTTCTACACACAGGACATAAATGTTTTGTGTTACTCATCATTGACTCTTTCTTATTTTAGGATTCCACTACAGAAAAGTGGTACAAAGTCTTCGACTTGAACGTCTCATCAGCCTTTAATACAACCGATGGGAACTCCGGATGATGGATCGAATCCGGATAATGCTGTGTCTCTAAGCAGACAGAGGAAAATGCCGGATAATCGATATTATTTTTCCCTTTCTGGTGAAGCACATAATTCGGAACATAGACCTGAATGCCCGGCTGATCAGTAAAGCATGTCATGCGGATACCACTGACCGGAGACTGTAAGATCGCTGCTTCGCGAAGTCCGGAGCCATTGAGTAACAGGTTGTGGTCATAAGTGCCGCAGATCGCAAACTGTGGATCAGAATTCTCAAAGTCCTGACCGATCGTCTTGAACTTCCGGAAATCAAATGGAGTATTTTCTACAGAAAGCAGCTTGCCGGTCGGACACTGGTATGGATCAGATTCTGTCATCTGATCGGCATCGATATGAAGCTCATGGTCTAAAACGGTGTCGCTTCCCTGACCGCTGAGATTGAAGTAACCGTGACTTGTCACACTGAAAACAGTATCCTGATCAGTCGTTGCTTCATATGCGATCGAAAGCTCGTTGTCTTCCGACCATCCGTAGGTTACGGAGACATTCAGATTGCCCGGATAATTTTCTTCGCCATCCGGAGAAAATCTGGAAAAAATGACCTTATCACCGGAGATCTTCGCATTCCATACGCGTGTTGCAAAGCCGGTAGGACCGCCATGCAGGTGGTTTGGTCCATTGTTGATGGCAAGCTGGTAAGTCTG
>CACZPJ010000115.1 GCA_902782995.1 uncultured Lachnospiraceae bacterium
CCTAATTCCCACTTTGAAATGGTCTGCCGTGTAACAAAGACAGCATCGGCAAGCTGCTGCTGGGTCATTCCCTTTTCGGTTCTTGCCGATTTAATCAATTCTGCTATTTCCATACCTCTTCCCCTATTGATTCTCTTTTTTCATAATGTCGTCAAACGCTATTGCCATACAAATGCATACTACAAGAAAATTCATCTGATGCTTCGGAAAAAGACCATATATACATGCTGCCATTATGATGCAGAAAATAGTAAGCATCACGCACTTGTATGCCCTTGGAAACTTTTTGGACAATTTTTCAATTCCTAATATCATAGGAATCACTAATATTCCAGCCGCACCAAATAAAATCATCATTACAACATTTCTTTTGTTTTTCTTAATCGCTTCTAACATAAAAAGAACCTCCTTCGTTTTTCTTTATTCTAAAAAAAGGCTCTTAAAATGTCACGCAACGCATGTTGGAAATGGCGCAACGGCTGCTAAATTGCCTCTATGCTATATACGATTCCACTATTTTTAATAATACCACATCCTTATCCTCCCAATCAATGCAGCAGGCATTAGAAAATCCGAACAGTAAAAAACAGTGTTGCCCGAATTAGGACAACACTGCTTATAAGATGCCAGTATCTGATGAATGTGGAAAATTCTTTATTTATACATATCCGTAGAAAGATATTTCATTCCATTATCCGGAATGATAACAACAATATTTTTACCGGCATTTTCCGGTCTTGCTGCTAAGATCCTGCCCGCTGTGATTGCTGCCGCAGCGGAAGTTCCAAGGAACAGTCCGTCTGTTCTTGTCAGTTCTTTGGCTGTGGCATACGCATCTTCTGCATAAATGTCAATCACTTCATCCATCTGAAAGCCTTTATCCATGTTTTCTAAAATAAGTGGCGGAATCAGTTTTTTATCTACTCTTCCGATCGGCAGCACACCATCAATCATATGTCCTGTAAAATGCTCTCCCTCCGGTCTGGAATCCGGGTGCGGCTGTACGCCTACGATCTGGATATCCGGATTCTGTTCCCGTAAATACATTCCCGTTCCCACAAGTGTTCCGGCAGTTCCGGCCATTGCGACAAAGATGTCGACTTCTCCATCCGTATCCCGCCAGATCTCCGGTCCTGTAGTCTTATAGTGGCACATCCGGTTGGCGTCATTGATGGTCTGGCCTACATAATGCTGTCCCTTTTCCTTCGCAAGTGTCCGGAAGCCTTCGATCAGTTTCTCTAAAACCAGTCCTTCGGTCTGCATATTCTCCAGCCCCGGAATCTCTGACAGATCATACTGTTTTACTCCAAAGGCATCAAAGATCTGCGTTCTTTCGATCGTTACACCGGGCTCTAAATATGCCTCAAATTCCATCTTGTTAGCATGCGCCAATGCAGCAAGCGAAATACCTGTATTTCCGCTTGTCGCGTCGATTAACGTACTGCCTTCTCCAATCAGCCCCTTTTCCTTCGCATCTTCGATCATCGCCAGTGCCGCACGATCTTTTACACTTCCGCTCGGGTTAAAGAACTCCAGTTTTGCAAGTATTTTCCCTTTTAACTGATGTTTTTCCTCATAATTTGTCAGTTCCAGAAGTGGGGTATTTCCTACTAATTCTGTAATGGATTTTTTGATATTCTTCATTGTTTTTCCCCCTATTCGTAGATGTTTTCACGGTTATCCGCTTTCGTTATTGTATAGCCTGCATCTGCCATCAGAATTGCTCCGGTAATTCCGCTTGCAGCGTCCGATGCCAGAAAATATGCTGCATTAGCGATTTCTTCCGGCTCTAACCATTTATGCAGTACATTTTTAGATTCCCATACTTTACTGATTTTTGGATCACTCCAGTCCATCTCAGACATAGGTGTCCGGGTTGTGCCCGGTGCTACTGCATTTACCCGGATGTTATAAGCACCGAGCTGAAATGCCGTTGATTTTGTCAGTCCCTTTACACCGTATTTCGAGATCTGATATCCGAATGGATCCCAGGAAGCAAGTTTTGCAGATATGCTCGATACATTGACGATTGCTCCCCTGATCTTTTCATCTACCATTACTTTCGCCACATGCTGTGTCATATAAAGCGAGCCGAAAAGGTTTACGTCTGTTGCCCGTTTGATCTCCTGCGGATCACAGTGTAAAATATCCAGACGATGTCCGGTAATACCAGCATTGTTAAACAGTGCATCAATTCTTCCAAAACGCTGTCTGATCTGCGCCACAACTTCTTTTCCCTTTTCAAAATCGCTTACATCCAATACATAGAAGGCGGCGTCCGCACCCTGTTTTTGTAAGATCTCCGTTTCTTTCTCTACCGTATCTTTCTTAAGATCGATCAGTGCAACCGCCCAGCCTTCTTTCGCAAACTTATGCACTGCTGCCAGACCGATTCCCTGTCCTGCACCCGTAATTACTGCTACCTTTTTCTCACTCATTTGTCCGCTCCTCCTTTTCGTTGTACGTTTCCTTATAAGGATCGTCTACCAGACGACTCCAGTGAAACTGCTTTTCTTCCAACAGATACATTTCTAACAGCGTGCCCGCAATTCCTGCTATACCGTCATAATAGCCACCCGGAATGGTATATACATTCGGGGCAATCCGATCCAATGCAGTCGTCCAATATACCGCTCCATCTTCTGTCTGATCCATTTCTCCCAACAGAATATCCGCCGACTGCTCTGCCAGCTTCTTCCAACGTTCCTCCCCGGTGCCGAGGTAGAGCCCTATGTAGGTATGTACATGACCGGATGCTCCACAACAGTAATTGACACAATTCCATAATCCGGCAGACATCTTTTCCGGTGCCCCCAACGATTCCAGACCATCAAACAGATCCTGCAGATCCTTTGCATATGCAGGATCTTTGGTAACCTGATACAGCTTATAGTAGAATTTTCCGGTTCCCGCCGGTCCATGGCAGGCTCCAAGATAGAAAAGAACCGGTTCATCTGCTCCCACCCGGTACGGAATCAGCTTTCCCTTCTCCTGTGCAACGCTGATCTCATCTAAGAATCTTGCACATAGGATCGCCTTTTCCAAAAATTCCTTTTTCCCGGTAAATTCATAGAATCTGAGCAGCACGTAGCCCGCGCCTGCCGATCCAAATTCAAAATTTGGGGCAACATAGCCATTTTCTCCGTTATAGCCGTCATAGATCAGTCCACCGGATGCACTCTGCCTGCCCAGTTCCGATAAAAAGCTGACACTGTCTGCTGCTATTTCCAACAGCTTTTCATCTTCCAGAAACTCTGCAATCTGTGCTAATTGCAGCGATACTCCTCCGTCATAGAACATGGAAAGAGTTTTTCTCCAGTACAGGTGTCCCTGCTCTTCTTTTGCAATCCCGATCACCTGATCTGTAATCGCACGTACTGCACGTTTTATTTCGTTTCTGCGTTCTTCCTCTGTTTCCAGTCCGTATGCCTCGATCATAGGAATCGTAAGCGCGATCAGACCGGTATAAAACCCTTTTCCCGCTTCCGGTACCGGGGATGACATCCTTGCGACCTCAAAGTCCTGCCAGGTAGCGAGCAGATAATCGATTGCCTCGTTTATGATCGTTTTGTATTTTTCATCTCCGGTGGCAGCATACAGCTTAATATAGAAATATGCGATTCCTGCAGAGCCGGAATAAAAGGAGATATCCGGTTGCACCTGCAATCCGTCCTTCCAGTAGACGCCCTTTTCTGTCCGGATACACTTTTGCTCCAGTGTTTTTTCCGCTCCCAGAGCTGCATCCAGATATTCTCTGCCAGAAGTCGGATGATACTGTATATATTTTCTGCCGATCTTAAAAATATGTTTCTTAGAATGATCCATCTCTATCATCCTCTTTTCCTATCGGGTTAATATGATTTATGAGTGTATTATAACATCGAAGTTTTTTGAGATGAATAACATTTTTTCTTTTCAGTATAAAGTATATACTTTACGCCTATTATTTTATTTGTTAGAATGAAATCAGTAATATAAGAAAGGGATACGCTATGAACGAGAATCAGTTAAAATCCTTCCTGTTAGCAGCCGATGAAAAAAGTTTTTCTAAGGCGGTCGGAAAAGCTTTTATTTCCGGTCCTGCCCTCGTACAACAGATCAATCTTTTAGAAAAAAATCTTGGATTTACTCTGTTTGTCCGGAAACATACCGGAATTGAACTGACGGATGCCGGAGTTATTTTTTATGATGCCGCACAAAAGATTTTAGATATTTATAACAATGCCAAAGATGCTGCCCTGCAGTTAGAAAGCCGGCAGAATTCTGTACTGCGGATCTGTTATACGCAGGAAATGCTTCCGCGTATTTTTTCAGATATGCTCCATCTTTTTACGCAGGCGCATCCTGAGATTAAGCCGCAGTTTCAATCCTGCAATTATATTGACTTTTTTGATCTGATCCGCAATGACAGGACAGATATTGCCATATTAACGGAGCCTTCGGAAAAATATCTGGATAAGCTGAAATTCTTCCCTGTCATGCGGGAAAAATTTGCCTTTTGCATGAAAGCGGAGAATCCGCTTTCCAAAAAAGAAATCATCCATGCCAAAGACCTGACCCATACAACCATTCTCTGCGGCCGCACCAATTATATGAAAGTTCCTTTTGAAGAATATTTTAAAGATATAGGGAATATTATCGTGACGAATGATAATTACAATCTAACCGCAGAATTTAATCAGTTAGGAAAAGATAATGCCTACCTGATCACAAATCAATGGAAAGAATACCACAGTTCGATCCTGAAGGTGATCCCTTCGGACATCGATGCGGGAATGATTGGATTTATTTATCATGAGAAGACCCCGAAGCCTGTCAGAACCTTTTTAGATTTCTGGCAGACCACGAGGGATGGCTTTTGACCTTACAATAAAAGCGTATGATGCATGAAAAGCAACAGAAGTTTTTTCTTAAGATTTCTTCTCATCCAATAGCATGACACCTTCTGCCGGATTGTGGTCAATGGCACCAACGATTCTATGCGGCACATACGGTTCTTCGAGATATGCAATATCTTCTGCTGTCAATGTCACATCAAGTGCCTTTGCCGCATCTTCGAAATGTGATGCATTTGTAGCACCGATGATCGGGGAGCTTACACCCTTTGCCCAGTGCCATGCCAGTGCGATCTGCTGCATTTTTACACCGTATTTTACTGCAAGTTCATGTACCCGCTTCACGATCACCATATCCTGTTCTTCGGTACGGTCATATTTTCCCATGGCAACCCGGTCTGTCTTACTACGCAGTGTATCGGTGTTCCATTCCGGTCTTGTAAGATGCCCTGCTGCAAGCGGACTGTACGGCATTAGTGCTACGCCCATCTGCTTACAGATCGGAATCAGTTCCCTTTCATCTTCCCGGTAAAGCAGGTTATAATGATTTTCCATTGCTTCGAACTGTGCCCAGCCATGCTCTTTCGCCACAAGCTGCATATTGTAAAACTGATAGCCATACATCGCCGAAGCCCCAAGCGCGCGTACCTTTCCTGCCTTTACCAGATCATTTAACGCTTCCATTGTCTCTTCGATCGGAGTCTCATAATCGAAGCGATGAATGATATACAGATCCAGATAATCCGTACCAAGCCGCTTGAGTGTTCCATCAATCTCTCTGTGAATTGCTCCCGCTGACAATCTGCCCGGGTTAAAATACACCTTTGATGCAATGACTACCTGATCACGAGCAACATTCTTTTTCAGCGCACGACCTAAGTATTCTTCGCTGGTTCCCGCAGAATACCCGTTCGCCGTATCAAAGAAATTAATTCCAAGAGAAAGCGCATCCTTTACCACGTTTTCTGTCTTGCTTTCATCTAATGTCCAGTCGTGCATTGTTCCGGCTTTTCCAAAGCTCATACAGCCTACGCAGACCTTCGAGATCTTAATATCTGTATTTCCTAATAAGATATATTCCATTTTGTGATTCCTCCTTCTGCTTTGATCACATGTCCGTTTTTACTTCTTATCTACAGCGAATCAATGAGCCCCTTTAGCCCTTCCTGTTCATAGATCCCCTTATAATATGTCACTTCATCACGGATCAGGTCATCGATCACCTGCATGCCGAGCAGCTCTACCGGTGCTTTATCATCCGTCAGAACGTAGCTTCCTTTCTCATAAGCAGATGCATCACGTAAGACTACCTGCATCATATCCTTTAACTCCTGATTATCCAGACTGTCTGTATGAGCGGCTAGCTGCTGCATGATATTTTCATTATCCGATGCAAACAGTTCCCGGTTTGTGGAGTTTCTGACATCAACGACATATTCTGTGCCAAATACCTGACCGATTGTATCCGCAAGATACTGGTTGATATTGCCCTCTTTGCTGCCGCGCATATTCATATTGACGACCATGACTCCGTTCTCCTTCAGATGATCCTTTACCAGTCCAAAGAATTCTACCGATGACATCTGGAAGGGAATCGTAATGTCCTGATAGGCATCTACCATAATAATATCGTACTTTTTATCGGTTGCCTGTAAAAAAGCCCTGCCGTCATAGGTTGTAACCGGAACGCTCTCCGGCAGTGAAAAGTATTTTCTCGAAAGCTGTGTGATCTTTTCATCAATCTCTACACCTTCCACATCCATCGCTCCCAGATACTTTTGGCACTGTGTCGCATAAGTACCGGTTCCCATGCCAAGAATCAGCGTATCCATATCAGAGGTCTTTTTATCCGGAACCATCAGCGGTGCTGCCATCGCATAATCATAATACATCCCGGTCAGTCCGTCCTGTTTCATATAGACAGACTGTACACCAAACAACACGTTCGTCGAAAGAGCAACCTCTCTTTCATTCTCATATACCTGTAGATAGTTATAGACAGATTCCCCTTCATACGTTAAATTATTTTCCCAGAAGGCAAAGGAATCTGACCAGCCAAGGGCACAGCACAATACAAAGATAAGACTTGAAGCAATGATCTTCTTTTTTCCGCCATGCACACTGATAAAATACACTACTGCCAGCACCAGCAGAATTCCCGCAAAGATCAGAAACGTAATGGAAGTTCCGACCGCCGGTATCGTGACAAATGTCGGAACGAATGTACCGATAATACTTCCGATCGTATTAAATGCTCCCAAGGTACCCACTGTTTTTCCATTGTCATCCAGACTGTCTACCGTATATTTGACCAGAGACGGTGTTACCGTTCCCAGCAAAAATAACGGGAATACGAAAATCACCATACAGGCAGCAAAAGCCGCTATGATTAAAAAATTATTGCTGACCGTAAAAATAAAAAGTGCTGAAATTCCGATCACAATATATTTTCCTACGACCGGAATCAATGCGATCCAGATAGCAGCGATCAGGATTCTGCCGTAGAGCTTGTCCGGATTCGGTGTCCGGTCTGCCGTTCTTCCACCATAGATATTGCCCAATGCCATGGCGATCATAATCGTTCCAATGATGATCGTCCAAACGATCTGCGAAGAACTGAAATATGGTGCAAGCAGTCTGCTCGCCCCTAATTCCACTGCCATTACAGACATTCCGGCAAAAAACTCTGTTAAATACAAAAATATCTTATTTTTCAATACTCCGTGATCCTTCATCTTTTCCCTCTTTCTTCTTAACAATACCTGCTTCTGATATCTTATCATAGATCCAACAGATATAACATTCTTGAATTATTTCTTTTCATTCCATAAGTTCAAAAAATTCTCTACCTCTGCCGGCAGACGTTCCTTACGCCAGGCAAGCAGGATCTGGGTCGTAAGATCCGCATCATGAATCTCGTATGCCTTTAACCGGTCCGAAAGTGCCAGCATAGAAGCCGGCAGAATTGCAATACCAAGTCCCCGCTCTGCCATCGTCATCGCAGTACGCGCATCCTCACAGGCACAGGAAATATCGCAGGTAAGTCCTGCACGTTCAAAGGCACTCAGCATATATGTCCGGTAACGGTGGGATAAGATCAGCGGCTGGTCGATCAATTCCTCCAGGCGCAGGGATTTGTGATCCCCAAAAAGCGGGTATTCCGGAACCGCCATTGCAAGCAGGCTTTCTTTTGCGAGGCAGCGTGTCTCACATCCATTCAATACGATCGGGGTACGCAATGTTGTCAGATCGATCTGCCGGTTTTCTAACTGATCCTTCAGGGTAAACGTCGAACCCTCATGGATATCAAAATGGATTCCGGGATATTCCCTTGCAAAATGCACAAGATATTCCGACATCATTGAAACCGTAGATGGCGTCATGCCAAGATGTAAGGTTGCCGTCTGCCCCGACTGTATGACTTCCCGCTTCGTCAGATCCGAAAGCATTAAAATCTTTCCTGCCTGTTCATAGAGTGTTTTTCCTGCCTCTGTTAACGTAATTTTCTTCGTGCCTCGTAAAAAAAGCGGTACCTGCAGTTCCTCCTCTAACATCTTCATCTGATAACTTAACGGAGGCTGTGTCATATGAAGTTCTCTTGCAGCACCACTGATCGTACCGGCATCGACAATCGCCCGGAAATATTCCAACTGTCTGATTTCCATTTTCCTCTCCATTCCTGTGCTGTCTTTCACACGATCAACTATATATTTTTTGTTTAATTATAATACAAAATCAATAATTTACATATAGTTTAGCACTTGCTATACTAAAGTTCAAGAAAATACAAAGGAATGATCAACCCATGAAACGAATTGATTTTGAACACGGAACTGTAACAGAAAATATTCTTGGAGCCGCACTTCCAATGCTGGTTGCCCAGCTTTTGAATCTTCTGTATAACGTTGTAGACCGGATTTATATTGCACGTATCCCGGCGGTTGGTACCGCTGCCCTTGGAGCGGTCGGACTCTGCTTCCCACTAATCGTAATCATCAGTGCCTTTGCCAATCTGTTTGGCAGCGGTGGTGCGCCACTGTTTTCGATCCATCGCGGGAAGAAAGATTCAAAAAGTGCCTTGCGCATCATGGATACTTCCTTTTCCATGCTTTGTGCAAGTGCAGCAGTGCTTATGGTTCTCGGACTTATCTTTGCGCGTCCGCTTTTAGTACTCTTTGGCGCATCTTCGGATGCACTGACCTATGCCTTTCCATATATGATGATCTATCTGATCGGTACACTTCCGTCTATGATCGCAGTCGGCATGAATCCGTTTATCAATGCTCAGGGTTACTCATTGATTGGTATGCTCTCTGTTGCGATCGGTGCTATGGCAAATCTGATACTGGATCCGCTTTTTATCTTTGTGCTTGGCTTTGGTGTACGCGGTGCAGCGATCGCAACTGTCCTGTCGCAGTGCCTGTCTGCTGCATTTGTCCTGTTCTTTCTTACGAAAAAATCCGAGTTGAACGTGCGCTTTCTTCATAAAAACGAATGGCAGGCTTGTAAGAATGATGCGAAAAATATTATCAGCTTAGGTACAGCAGGCTTCATCATGCAGCTTACAAACAGTCTGGTAACGATCTGCTGTAACAACGTGCTCTCTGTTACCGGCGGTGATATTTATATCTCTGTTATGACGATCATCTCAAGTGTCCGGCAGTTAGTTGAAACCCCGATCTACGCAATCAACGAAGGGGCATCTCCGATCTTAAGCTATAATTACGGTGCAAAACGTCCGGCGCGCGTACGAAAGGCGGGGATCGTAATGGGATTTTTAATCTTAGGTTATACTGCCGTTATGTGGAGTCTTATCATCCTCGTTCCTGTAGCACTCATTCGTGTATTCACTTCGGATACCGCCCTGATTAGTGACTCCGTTCCTGCCCTGAAGCAGTATTTTGCTGCTTTTATCTTCATGGATCTGCAATATATCGGACAGACTATTTTTAAATCCCTGAATAAAAAGAAGCAGGCGATTTTCTTCTCCCTGCTGCGCAAGGTATTTATTGTTGTACCGCTTACCTATCTGATGCCGTATGCCTTTCATATGGGAACCTCCGGTGTCTTTCTTGCAGAACCGGTATCAAATGTCATCGGTGGCAGTCTCTGCTTCCTTACCATGCTTCGGATCGTACTCCCGGAGCTTAAGCGTATGGAAGCGTAATCTCTTATTGAGAAAAAGAACCGGTGCATTGATTGACACACTATCCATCCGGTGTTATCATCTGCAATATCAGTGAAAATAACTTATGAAAACGATATTCGTTGGATCAATAGAAAGGAAAACAACTTACTATGTGCAATCAGAACCAGGCATATCAGAGATTAGAAAAAAGCTTGACCGATGTGATCGCCGAGGAACAGGCAAAACTCGGATACCGGAAGGAAGCGATCCGATTATATTATCCCTTATCATCCTTAAACCACTTTTTTGACAGTGACATTTCTGCCGAGTCAATGCTAGAAAAACTGACCGGCTTTATCTCCTATGTCACCCCACGCTTTGGCGATACAAAAACTGCCTATAAGGGAGATCGTTTCTGCCTTTATCTTGCACCGGAGGCTTCTGAATATGTCCACGAACATCAGGCAGAAAATACCTTTATCTTTGACCTCGTAAAAATGCTGCAGGACGAAGGCATTACACTTGCTGATATCACCGCTTTTTTCCGAAAGTGGGATAAGGACTGCGTTATAAAGGACATCAACAATGGAGAGTTCGACATTCTGATTACCTTCACCACGCGTGACGATCCATACTACTACTGCTTCAAGGATGAAGGCTGTCACATCATCTATCACCGTTTTTTACCGGAGGACTATAATGACTTTGGATTTTAATCTTACACTACCAATAAAATTCCGGTCTCCTAAGCTGCGTATAGGGTCTTTTTGCTCTTACGCGGCGCGCTTCTGATAAGCCTACATCTACATACATAATCTGCTCGGTATCATCTGACCTTGTAAGTACCGCTCCATTCGGATCGATCACAATAGATTCCCCGGAAAAATGCATGTCACCTTCCACACCAACGCGGTTACACATGGCAAGGATCACACTGTTTTGAAATGCCTGCACACGAAGCTCCCACTCAAACATTTCAGAAGGTTCTGCCTTTGTATTGACCGTCGGGATCAGGATCAGATCTGCTCCCTGCAATGCTTCGGTACGGATGCTCTCCGGATAATGCCTGTCAAAACATACGACAATCCCGATATTTCCATATTCCGTCTGGAATACATGAAATCCATCATCTGCCGGCGTATAATAATCATGCTCGTAAAACTGCTTCGCCTGTGCGACATGTACCATCTTCTGTATGCCAAGGATCGTACCGTTTTTATCGATCAAAAGACTGGCATCATAGTTCCTTTCCTTCTCCCTTAAATAGAGATTCGGCACTGCCATAATCCTGTTTTCCCGGCACACCTCACAAAATCGTTTCACAATCTCCGAATCCTGCGACACCTGATAGCTGCTTACCTCCTGCCCCGGATACTGCGGAAAAAATTCCGTCAGCTGCACTTCCGGGAATAATACAAGATCTGCCTGATCTTCCGCTGCTTTTTCTATCGCATGCAGACTTTTTTCTAAGTTTTCTTCTATACTGCCCGCATTGGACATCTGTACCATTGCTAACCGCATATTTTTTCTCCTATCGTTTGACTTATAAGAAAATTATATTTCTTTTTCGCAAAAAATCAATATTATCCCAAATCCTCCAAATATGTGATATAATGAGTCCAAGAGGACTCATATTAGGAGTTTCTTCGAAACTCCATCATGTGCAGAAACCGTGCACAGATATATGATATAA
>CACZPJ010000116.1 GCA_902782995.1 uncultured Lachnospiraceae bacterium
AAGGTAAAATTCTCCATATCCTAAGGTAAAGTATTTTGCCCTTTGAGGATAAAGCGGTTTGACTGAGTATAAAAGCACAGATAAAGAAAAGAGGAGAAAAAAGATGGCAATCAACCCAATGAAATTATTACAGATCAAGTCCCTCTGGGATCGATTTACCACCAACCACCCGAAGTTCCCCAAGTTCTTACAGGCGGTCGGAACAGACAGCATCCGTGAGGGCAGTATTATTGAGATGACGATCACAACACCGGAAGGAGACAACATCAGTTCCAATATCCGGGTAACGGCTGACGATATGCAGTTGGTTGCGACGTTAAAAGAGATCGCACAGGGAATGTAAGAACCGGTGCGTTATCCGGGAATACCGGATGGATCACAGCACTGGATCAGCATTTGATAATAACGGTTACCGGCAGGGTAAAAAGGCCAGAGGGTCAGGGATTGTGATGTGACAATGCCACGATTTTTCAGATCCATGATGCACTGGTATGCACCCTCTACCGGTTCACTCGAAGCAGTATTGATTCGCTCACAGCCGAAGAATGCTGCTTTTTTTGTTGCAGCTAAGATCGCAGTGTTAAACTTTGGGATCATACGGTCATTGGCAGCACAGATCCGTTTGGTGACAAGAGAGCTGTGCGCATGGATGTTTTCTTCAAAGGCAGAAAACATCCACGAAGCCATGTTGTTGATCTGGCTGTGCACACCGAATGCCATCGAATAGTCGAAGGTATTGATGCCAAAGTCCATGGTATAAGCATCTGCCTTCTGATAGAGCCGGCCTAATTTAAAGCACATGTAGTCTTCGAATACCTCGATCCGTGAATTCCTTCCGTTTACATTATAAAGAGCTGTCAGTTCATCTCCGAGTGCGCGGTAGTCTTCCGGTGAGATGCCGGAGAAGTCAGCCTCTTGACAGATCAGTTTCGGATTGCCCGATAAGCCATAGCGCATAGCAGCTTCCTTCATGGCAGGACGGTTGGCATCGAGCAGTGTGATCGTAGAAAAGTGCGTGAACAGCCGGTACAGATCTATGTCATTGCAGCGTCCTGCGCCGAAAATCGCAAGCGTTGTATCCGGGCTTGTGCATGCAAGGATATAATCCGTGACCGCCTGCCGGTATCCTGCCCAGTCCTCATATGCAGTTGGCAGGATCTGATACTGTGTTAATTCATCATACAGTGACATAAGAGCCTCTTTTACCGGAACTGGTTGGTGGCAGCATCGTATTCATAATCAATGGCTGATAACTTTTCACAAAGAGAAGCTGCCTCAATATGAAAGGCACCGCAGAAGTCATCTAAGGAGGAATAAAAGTCACGAAGCTGTGTGTTGACGAAGCTAAGCAGCATCACAGGGTCATTTGGTAAGTTTGTATTTGTCATAATAATCTCCAATCTACAGACGATTTTACGCCTGAAAATTACAGGCATATCATCGGATTTGTTTTGTCTTAGCAGCCGGTTTGTGACATTTATGGCACAAATAGCTGTGTGAAAAAAATAGCACATTTTGATGCGGGTGTCAAAAGATCGCGAAAAAACAGTTTACATCGCTATTTTATCATGGTAGTATACTAAAGTATGAAGCGAGATTTATGAGGAGGAATTATCATTATGAAGAAGAAAGTAATTGCTTTATTTTTAACGGCTGCAATGGCAGTGACTATGACTGCATGTGGCGGCAGCAATACAAAGACAAATGACAATGCAAAGACAGACGCCGGAGTGGATACGGAAGCAGCGACGGATGCCACAGCAGGTGCAGAAGCAGACCGCACGACGTTTACCGTAGGCTTTGATGCAGAGTTCCCACCATACGGATTTATGGATGATAACGGGGACTATACCGGATTTGACTTAGACCTGGCACAGGAAGTCTGTGACAGAAACGGCTGGGAGCTTGTGAAAAAGCCGATCAACTGGGATTCGAAGGATATGGAATTAAATTCCGGTTCTATCGACTGTATCTGGAATGGATTTACCATGACCGGACGTGAGGATGATTATACCTGGAGTGATCCATATATTGATAACAGTATCGTCATTGTTGTAGCAGCAGATTCTGATATTCAGACAAAGGCAGATCTTGCAGGTAAGATCGTTGCAGTTCAGGCAGATTCTTCCGGACTTTCCGCACTGACTTCCGAAGAGGACAATGATGAGAACTTAGCTTTAACAGCTACCTTTAAGGAGTTACAGCAGGTTGCGGATTACAATACCGCATTTATGAACTTAGAGTCCGGAGCAGTGGACGCAGTTGTACTTGATATTGGTGTTGCAAAATACCAGCTTGGTTCAAGAGGAGATGGATTTAAGATCTTAGATGACCAGATCTCAACCGAGCAGTATGGTGTTGGATTTAAGCTTGGTAATACAAGCCTCCGCGATAAGGTTCAGGAAACTTTATATGAGATGGTAGCAGACGGAACATTCAATGCAATCGCAGAGAAGTACTCGGATTATAATCTGTCTGAAATGATCTGTCTTGAAAAATAACAGCAGGTACGAGGTGAAGGGTAATGTCATTAGCAGCAATCTTACAGCAGCTGGCAACAGGTATGCTGGCAACCATATCCATATTTGTTTTAACACTGTTTTTTTCCATGCCGCTTGGTCTGCTTGTCGCATTTGGAAGAATGGCGAAGTTTAAGCCGCTTCAATATCTGATGAAGTTCTATATCTCCATTATGCGTGGTACACCGCTGATGTTACAGCTTATGGTGGTATATTATGGACCGTATTATATTTTCCATATCAAGCTGCCGGCAGGCTATCAGTTTACAGCAACGATTATTGGATTTGCGATCAACTATGCAGCATACTTTGCAGAGATCTACCGTTCCGGTATCCAGTCGATTCCGGTTGGTCAGTATGAGGCTGCGAAGGTGTTAGGTTATTCGAAGGTGCAGACCTTTGGCAAGATCATTTTCCCACAGATGGTAAAGCGTGTGCTGCCGTCTGTAACGAATGAAGTGATCACGTTAGTAAAGGATACTTCCCTTGCATTTGTGCTTGCATATGCAGAGATGTTTACCCTTGCAAAACAGATTGCTGCTTCCCAGACAAGTATCGTCCCACTGTTTATCGCCGGACTGTTCTATTATATCTTTAACCTGATCGTAGCCGGTGTGATGGGATACATAGAAAAACGACTGGATTATTATAAGTAAGAGGACAAAGAAAGGCAGGGTTTTAGTATGAAATTATTAGAAATCAATAATCTGAAAAAAAGCTTTGACAATCTCGATGTCCTCCACGATATTTCGCTTTCAGTCGAAGAGGGTCAGGTTGTTGCGATCATCGGTCCGTCGGGATCGGGAAAGTCGACACTGCTTCGCTGCGCAACGATGCTTGAGACAATGGACAGCGGGGAACTGACCTATGTCGGGGAATCCGCTGTTACCAATAACGAGGCGGGTAAGGCAGTTTATGCAGACAGTAAGCAGTTAAAAAAGATTCAGGGGTACTTTGGATTAGTGTTCCAGAACTTCAATCTTTTCCCACATTATTCTGTGATGAAGAATATTACGGATGCACCGATCCATATTCAGAAAAGGGATAAGAAGGAAGTCTATGCACAGGCGAGAGAACTTTTAAAAAAGATGGGACTCGAAGATAAGGAAGATTATTATCCGTGTCAGTTATCCGGTGGACAGCAGCAGCGTGTTGCGATCGCAAGGGCACTTGCGTTAAATCCATCGATCCTGTTTTTTGATGAACCGACTTCTGCCCTAGACCCGGAGCTGACCGGTGAGATCTTAAAGGTTATCCGTCAGCTTGCGGAAGAGAAGATGACAATGGTGATCGTGACACATGAGATGACATTTGCAAGAGACGTGGCAGATCATGTGATTTTTATGGATGGTGGGTATATCATCGAAGAGGGAAATCCGAAGGATGTGATCGAGCATCCGAAGGAGGAACGTACCAGACAGTTCCTCGCACGGTTTGCTGCAAAATAGAAAATAGAATCGAACGAAACTGGAAGTGCAGAGGATTACCGGTAGATTTCTCTGCTTCCGTTAATTGTATCTCCAAGTGAGGATTCAATAAATGCAATGGCATTTTTTGAATCCCGCTTTTTTATATGTTCATAAAGTGTTGCCGTATTGTTATAAAGTGCTTCAATGCCATAGTGGTTACAGAAGCGGATCCACAGACTGATGACCGGATTGCGGAAGGATACAAAAAAGAGTGGGAGCAAGGTGTTGCCGGAAATAAATCCCAGCTCATGATGGAAGGTGAAGGCAAGCTCTGCCGCCTGTGCGGAATCCTCACATACACGGAGCGCATCGACATAAGTGGCAAGCGTTGCAATCTCTTCGTTGGAAGAATCCTTACATACCAGTTCTACGGCAAGGCGGTCTAATACCATGCGCACTTCTAAAATCGAACGGATCTCATTTTTGCGGAGCATGCCGCCATTGTAATTCATAATGGACATCAGGGTGCTTAACGAACCGTTTCTGCGGTAATCCTCGACAAAAGTACCAACACGCGGCTTTACAACTAAAAAGCCCTTTGCCTCCATTTCTGCAATACCGGAATTTACGACCGCACGGCTGACCTGCATCGAGGTAGCCAGTTCGCGCTCGGATGGAAGCTTGCTTCCGATCTCTAACTTTCCGGACAATATCATATTTTCAAGTTCTGTAACAAAAAGCTCCTTCAAGGTCGGAGCATTTAATTTTTTAAATTCCATAAGCCCTCCGGTGTGATTCATTCTCTGGTCACTGGATATACCAGATGCCAAGAAAATTTTACATGGAATAAAGGAAAAAAGCAAGATTGTATTTTGCATCAATCTCGGCTATAATATCTTTTTGAAAAAGCGGGGACTGTTTTACATGCTATTTTGCATGAATGATAGATAGAAAGATATGGTTTAATATGGAAAAAGAGGAAAAAAAGCTGCAAAAGCAGAAATTGAAGGAAGAAAAAAAGATAGAAAGTCAGACCAGAAAGCAAAAAAAGAAAGAAGAGCGTAAGCTTCAGAAGGAAGAGGAGAGAAAGCGCAGGGGGATGGATATCCGTTGGGATAAGTTAGATAACACCGCGCATTTATTCCCGGTGATCGCCGGAGAGTCCATGAGTAATGTGTACCGGATCTCGGTAACCTTAAACGAAGAGGTGCAGAGAGAACCGTTGCAGCAGGCACTTGATATGGTGCTTCCGAAGTTCGATGGCTTTAACTTAAGACTACGGCAGGGAATCTTCTGGTATTATTTTGAAGAGAATGGGAAGCCTGCGCCACAGGTGCGGGAAGAAAATACCTACCCGTGCCAGTACATTGTTCAGAATAAGAATAACAGCTATCTGTTCCGTGTGACGTATTACGGCTGCAGGATCAACTTAGAGGTGTTCCATGTCTTAACCGACGGTATGGGCGGTACGAACTTTTTAAAGGAGCTGACATACCAGTATCTGCGTCTGGTACATCCCGAGCTCAGGGAGAAGTTAGGGGATCACTTAAGCAGTGATACCTCCTTAAACCGGGAGGACAGCTTTTTACGGAACTACAAGCACAGTCATGCGAAGGGCTATAAAACACAGAAGGCATATCTGCTGCGTGGCGAGCGGCTGCGCAAGGGGGAGTTCGGTGTCATGCATGGCTATATGAACATTCCGCAGTTAAAGAAAGTATGTCACAGTTATGGTGTCAGTATCAATGAATATCTGGTATCCGCATTCGTCTGGAGTGTCTTTTTAGAATGCATGCATGGGATTCCGGGCAGACGTCCGATCCGTGTGGCTGTGCCGGTGAACCTTCGTCCATACTTTAACTCGGTTACAACGAAGAACTTTTTTACCATGGTATCTGCGGAGTTTGGCCCGGTAAAAGAGGATTATACCTTTGCCGAGGTGGTGGAGATCGTAAAGGACAGCCTGCGGAGCCAGATCACAAAGGAACATTTAGAGGAACTGTTTTCCTATAATGTTTCGAATGAAAAGCTTCTGATCGCAAGAGCGGTGCCGCTGGTTTTGAAAAATCTGGCGATCCGCTATGTTTATACCTCGGCAGCACTGGCAAATACTTCAACGGTCACAAATATCGGCAATCAGGTGATCCTTGAAGAGTATCAGCCGTATGTCAAAATGTTTTATGCTTTTCTTGCCATGTCAAAGGGGCAGAACCTAAAGGGAACGATCTGTTCGTATCAGGATACACTGGTCTTTTCCTTCAGCTCCGTGCTGCGGGATACGTCCGTACAGCGTGGATTTTTCCGCAGACTGGCAGAGGATGGCATTGATGTAGAAATAGAAAGTAATGGTGTGTACTATGAGTAAATGCAGACAATGTAAGATAGAAATAAAGAACGAAACACATGTATGTCCATTGTGCCATTGTGTGATCGAGCCGGAAGGGGATGGAAAAGATACCTACCCGGATGTCCGGATCAAGACAAGAAGGCTGATGCTGGCAGGACGGATCTATCTGTTTTTAACACTTGCAGTCAGTGTGTTTTTAATTGCTTTGAATTACGAAATGTATCATGGAATCTGGTGGAGTGCGATCGTGGTTGCATCACTGTTTTATCTGTATCTGGTTCTGCGCTTTGCCATCTTAGACGATGCCGGTTACCGGCTTAAGCTGATGGTGCTTACGATCTGTGGGGTTGCGATGGTCATATTGATCGATTTTGTCATCGGCTACCGCGGATGGTCGGTCAATTATGTGATCCCAAGCGGAATCCTGTTAATTGATCTGAGTATTGTGATTTTAATGCTGATCAATCACAGAAACTGGCAGAGCTATCTGCTGTTTCAGATCGGCATGATCGTGCTTGCCGGTGTTACCCTGATCCTCTGGGGAGTCGGCATTATTACAAAGCCGATGCTTAGTCTTGTAACGTTTGCAATTTCTGTCTTTTTGTTCCTCGGAACACTGATCATCGGAGACCGGAGGGCAAGGATCGAGTTACAGAGAAGATTTCATGTAAGATAATGGGGTAACAAATGACGGAAAATGAAACAAGTGTCCGCGGCCGTGTGATCCGGGATCTGATCGCGAGGGCTGCAAATGATAATCTGATAGGAAAAAAAATAAAAAGCGGAGAACTCCGCAGGAACTTAAAAGAGCCGCCATGGAAATGTCCGGAGTGTTTTTCACGCTATATCATTCATTTAGAAAAGTTTACGATGGAGTATCTGGAATTAAAGGAGAATCCGGATCGTAGCAAGGTGGTTCTGCAGCTTCATGGTGGTGCATACGTCGGAACGCTGCACAATGGTTACCGCAGCTTTGCGGGACTCTACAGTGAGGTCGGAAAGGGCATCAGTGTGCTGACGATCGATTACCGTGTTGCACCGGAGCATCCGTATCCGGCAGCATTAGAGGATGCAGTGACTGCATATTTCTGGCTGATCAAAAAGGGATACCGTGCAGATCAGATCATCGTGGCGGGAGATTCAGCAGGCGGTGGCCTGGCACTGGCACTTACGATGTATCTGCGTGACCATGATCATGAGCTTCCATGCGGCGTCGTCGCAATGTCCCCATGGACGGATCTGACATCCAGTGGTTCTTCGTATGATACGAACTTCGATAAAGACCCGCTGTTTGGTGGAACGAGAGACAGTCTGGTCTATAACCGGGATTATGTGAGAAAATGTAATCCAAAAGAGCCGTATATCTCACCGGCATTTGGCAGCTTTGATGGCTTCCCGCCGATGCTCATACAGGTGGGATCGTATGAGATGCTGCTCAGTGATTCCCTGACGGCAGCCCAAAAGGCAAAGGAAGCAGGGGTAAAGGTACGCCTGAGTGTATACGAAGGGATGTTCCACGTCTTTCAGATGGCAATGTTATTAATGCCGGAGTCCAAACGTGCCTGGGCAGAGGTAGGAAAGTTTATAGAGATCCTGCGGGGAGAAAACTCAGAAGACGGTGAATACGAAAGATAGAATATATTTTATGATTTTATGAAGGGGTTAAGAAGTTTTTTAACAAAGAAAAGTAGAATATAAATGCCATATAGGATAAAAGCTTATGAATTTGTGACTATGGAGAATCTTAGATTTTCTTAATGTTCTGTAGAATATCCAGCAATGCAGCAACAGGGATGTTGATGCAAACAAAAGCCGGGGCATGGACGCCACGTCTTTTGTGGTTGCGAGAGCAGAATAGAATCTGACAGAACATTTAGAAAATGTTAGATTCGTAATACGGAACAAATCCATAAGCTTTTATACATATGGCAAATATATGTTAAATATATAATCTATTTATTCTTACACACATATTTCTATTTCATTTCCGAAAAGATTTTTTATCTTTTCTTTATACATACATGTCTAATGTCTGGTCAGATGTGACACATCCATATAAACCGGAAGTCCGTTCTCATAGCGGATCTCTGGCTCACCCTGGATCAGTGGAGACAGATACGTGATCATCTCTTCGGTCACATCATTGCCGCGTTCGTTGATCCAGCTTCTTGGAACAGATTTTGCTTCATTTGCGATATTTTTAATCTCAGCATACTGGTAGTCGATCGTATAAGGAGCATCGCTGGTACGGTTCATCGTTACCATAGAAGCAGTTACACCTTCGGCTGCATAGGCAACTGCCTTTTCACCGAGTGTGAAAGCTTCATCTAAGTCGGTCTGTGAGGAAAGATGTGCGGCACAACGCTGCAACACATTGATCTCGATCGAACGGACCTTCACATTGATATTGTCCTTGATCAGATATTCTAACGCCTTTCCGGCACCGCTTAACTGGCTGTGGCCAAAGGAATCTGCCTGGCTTTCACCGGCACTGATATAGTTTCCATCGGCATCATGGATTCCTTCGGAGATCGCAACGATGACATTATTCTGTTTTTCAAGCAGGTCACGTACATCTGCAAGGAATTCCTTCTCATCAAAATCTGTTTCCGGAAGGTAGATCAGATGCGGAGCAGTGGAGTAGCCATTCCGTGCAAGTGCAGAAGCAGCAGTCAGCCATCCGGCATCACGTCCCATGATCTCTACGATCGTTACACTTTTTACCGCATAAATGAAGGTATCGTGTGCGATCTCAAGCATGCTTGCTGCAATGTACTTCGCAGCAGAGCCAAAGCCCGGTGTATGATCGGTTACCATAAGATCATTATCGATCGTCTTTGGAATACCGATGATACGGACATCACTGCCGATGCGCTTGGCATAATCAGAAAGCTTTAATACGGTATCCATGGAATCATTTCCGCCAATATAGAAAAATGCACCGATGTCTAACCGTTCAAACTGCTTGAAGATAAAACTGTAAGAAGAATCATCATCTAAAAAGTCCGGCAGCTTAAAGCGGCAGGAGCCAAGGAACATGGCAGGCGTGTGCTTTAAGGTATCCAGATAGGAAGCATCCTTTGCCATTTCTTCACTCAGGTTTAAGATGTGATCGTTTAAGATACCTAAGATTCCATTGACAGAACCATAGACAGTCTCATATTTGGCAGAGTCAGTAGCTCCCTTTATAACGCCGGCAAGGCTGGCATTGATGGCAACGGTTGGACCACCTGATTGTGCAACCATACAATTTGACATATAAATCCTCATTTCTGCGCCCAGAACTTTTCTTATATCTGACAGCGGAGCGCACGGATGCCAGATAAAATCAATTTATTCCAGTATCATCATATCGGATAAAATCCGCATTGACAAGTAGGTATTTTGGGAAAACAAGGACGGATTTCGAAATACAGGTAGATTTTTGATAAAAAAGCAGATAGAATGTGAGCAGAAGAAAAGGGAAAAGGAATGCGATGAATAAAAAGTTACAACAGGATATGAAAGACTGCCGGTTATGCCCGAGAAACTGCGGGATCAACCGCTTAGTGCAGACCGGTGTCTGCGGGCAGAGTGCAGACCTTAAGGTGGCAAGGGCAGCCCTTCATATGTGGGAAGAACCCTGTATCTCCGGGAAGAATGGTTCGGGTGCGGTCTTTTTTTCCGGATGCGCCCTGCACTGTGTGTTCTGCCAGAATAAGAATATTGCAAATGGAACGGCGGGGATAGAGATTTCCACCGGACGGCTTTCGGAGATCTTTTTGGAATTACAGGAGCAGAAGGCAAATAATATCAACTTAGTGACACCGGGGCAGTTTGTGCCGCAGATCATACAGGCACTTGATCTGGCAAAGAGTCAGGGACTTTCGATCCCGGTCGTCTATAATACCAGCAGCTATGAAAACGTCGATACGATCCGCAGGTTAGAGGGATATGTGGATATCTATCTGCCGGATCTGAAATATGTGGATCATGGACGCAGTAACCGGTATTCCCATGCAGAGGATTATTTTGCCTGTGCATCCCGGGCAATCGCAGAGATGGTAAGACAGACCGGGGAAGCATCCTTTGTGCCGGAGCAGTCGATCACACAGGGCAACTGGAAGGATCAGAGAATGACAGCAGATGCATACCAGACATATTCCGAGGAACAGGACGGGGATGGCATCATGGTAAAGGGAACGATCGTACGCCACCTTCTGATGCCGGAAGGTCTTGCGGATTCGAAGCGTGTCGTGGATTACCTGCTTACAACATACGGATCGCAGATTTTTATCAGCCTGATGAACCAGTATACACCATGCAATACCTTAGAAGCATACCCGGAGCTTATGCGTACGGTTACCGAAGAAGAATACGAGGAGCTGATCGATTATGCGATCGCGCATGGGATCGAAAATGGGTTTATCCAGGAGGGGGAGACTGCAAAGGAATCCTTTATACCGGAATTTGACGGGGAAGGCGTAGTGTGAAATAGAAGCTGCGGTGTCAGAACGGCAGGGTTTTGCAGAATAGAAGTGGAAAAGATGGACATACATATATTAATAAAGAAAGGACAAAAAGAATGAGAAAAACAAAAATTATCTGTACAATGGGACCGGCAACTGACCGGGAGGGTGTTTTAGAGAAGCTTGTAGAAGTGGGAATGAATGTTGCAAGATTTAACTTTTCGCATGGTTCACACGAAGAACAGAAGCAGAGAATGGACCGGTTAAAGGCAATCCGTAAGCGCGTGCAAAAGCCGGTGGCAATCCTGTTAGATACGAAGGGACCGGAGATCCGGATCGGTAATTTTGAACATGATAAGATCCAGCTTGCATCAGGAGATAAATTTACACTGACCGGACGGGCAGTCTTAGGAAATGAAAAGGAAGTACAGGTCTTATATGAACATCTTGCCGAGGATGTGAAGATCGGAAGCCGTATCCTGATCGATGATGGTCTGGTAGAAATGATCGTAGATTCCATCGAAGGACAGGATATCCACTGCCATGTCATCAATGATGGTGTGATCTCGAACCATAAGGGGGTCAATATTCCAGATGTACATGTCAACCTTCCGTATATCAGTGAGGGAGACCGTGCAGATCTTTTGTTTGGTATTGAACAGGATGTCGACTTTGTAGCGGCTTCCTTTGTGCGCTGCGCGGCAGATGTAAAACAGATCCGTGAGCTGTTAGATGCCAATGGCGGTCAGATGATCAAGATCATTGCCAAGATCGAAAACGGAGAAGGTGTTGCCAATATTGACGAGATCATAGAAGCATCGGATGGTATCATGATCGCGCGTGGAGATATGGGTGTGGAGCTTCCGGAGGAAGAAGTACCGGTTGTCCAGAAGATGATCATTAAAAAGGTCTATGAAGCAGGAAAGCAGGTCATTACTGCAACACAGATGTTAGACTCCATGATGAAGAATCCAAGACCGACGAGAGCAGAGACAACGGATGTTGCCAATGCAATCTATGACGGAACGAGTGCGATCATGTTATCCGGGGAAACAGCGGCAGGAAAGTTCCCGGTAGAATCTCTTGCGATGATGGTACGGATCGCAGAACGCACAGAACGTGATATTGATTACAAGAAACGATTCTTCGGGCATGACAGAAGTGCCAATCCGGATATTACCGATGCGATCAGCCATGCGACCTGTACGACCGCCTATGACCTGAATGCCAAGGCAATCGTAACGGTCACAAAGTCCGGACGTTCCGCAAGAATGATCTCCCGTTACCGTCCGGCATGTGCCGTTGTCGGCTGTGCGATCACGGAAAAGGTATGGCGACAGTTGAATCTGTCCTGGGGTGTGACACCGGTATTATTAGAAGAAAAGCAGGATATTTTTGAACTCTTTACACATGCAGTAGCGGTTACGAAGGACAGCGGGCTGGTGAAAAAGGATGATGTGATCGTTTTGACATCCGGTGTGCCACTTGGATTTTCCGGTACAACAAATATGATGAAGGTACACGTAGTCGAATAGCAGAACGGTTGTGTGTACAGAAATGAGGATGAAATGAACATAAAGTGTCTGTGGCAGAAAAGGGAAGATCAGACTGCGCGGCTGTTACGCATCTATGGAGAGACCGGTGAAGCAGTTGTACCGGATCAGATTGACGGAGCAGCGGTGACAGAGATCGCGGATTACTGTTTCTCGCAGTCCCTGCATCTGCCGGCAGAAGAAGATTACAGGATAACCTGTATCCCGGCAGATGAGGGGCAGAGTGAACTGCATGAGCAGGCGGGAAGATATGTAACGTCGGTAAAACTGCCGGGAACAGTAAAAAAGTTAGGACGTTATGCATTCTATAATTGCAGCCGGTTACAAAGGCTTGCGATGGGAGATGGCATCACAGAAGTGGGCAGTGACTGTTTTATGAACTGCATAAGACTGTCGGAATTGCAGCTTGAAGCGGATTATACAAAGCCGGGTGCGCTCAGGCAGATCCTTGCACAGATCACATCGGATATAGAGGTGTCTTTTATCCGGTCAGGACAGACACAGGCTGTGATCTTTTATCCGGAATATACGGAAAGCTATGACGAGATCGCCCCGGCACATATCTTCGGCAGGAAGATCACCGGAGAGGGCTTCCGTGCAAGGCAGTGCTTTGTGGATGAACGGGTCATCCTGCCCTCGTATGATGGCGTTTTTGCACAGGCATGTATCGAAGAATCGGAGCGGACACTCTGCCGGATGGCATATGACAGGCTTCGTTATCCGGTTGACCTTGAGACGGACAAGTGGGAAGCGTATGACCAGTATCTAAAGGATCATGCAGAGGTGTTTTTTATGGAAGGCGTGAAAAAGCAGGATCTTGCGGTTGTGTCGTTTTTGTCGGAAAGCGGTTATGTGGATCCTGCGCTTTATGAACAGGGAATTACACTTGCAGCATCGGCAGGCTGGGTACATGGTTCGTCTTATCTGATCGAACAGAAGCGAACACGTACGTCAGGCGGAATTGCTTCAATGTATTCCTTTGATGAGTTTTAAGAGAAAGGCATGGTTAGAAAGATGCACATTCAGACACAGGAAGAATGGGAAGTGCAGATGGCAGAAAAGATCCTGTCGTACATAAAAAATGATGTCTATCTGGATCTGCGCTATTTTGGTGTGGCATTATCTGCACTGGAGTGGAAGCCGGATCGCAGGCTGCTTGCACTGGCAACCGATGGCAGATACCTGCTGTATTCACCGGAACATGTGACGCGTATTTTCCGTTCGAATCCGCTTTTTTTAGACCGTGCATATCTGCATGTGGTATTGCACTGCCTGTTCTTTCATCTGTGGACAGCCGGGAAAAGAGAGCGTTACCGGTGGAATATTGCCTGTGATATTGCGGTGGAATATACGATCGACCATATGGATAAGCGTTGTACGAAACGTGCATTAAGCTGGATCAGACAGAAGATCTATACAGAGCTTGAACAGGAAAAGATTGGAATATCAGCGGTGCTGGTCTACCGGTACTTAAAGCATATGCCAGAGGATCAGCTTGCGCAGACGGCGCGTGAATTCTATACCGACGATCATACATACTGGCCAAAGGAGCAGCAGGAACAGGCGATGAACCAGCCGGCGGCGAATCAGTGGAATCAGATCGCAAGACAGACGAAGATCGAACAGAAGAAGCGCGGAACAACAGAGTCCGAAGAAGAGACGCTGCTTGCAGCCCAGATGAAGGTCAGCCAGAGCAGGAGAAGCTATCGGGATTTTCTGCGGCAGTTTTCCGTTATGCGGGAAGAACTGGTATGTGACCCGGATACGTTTGATCTGAATTATTATACCTACGGTCTTCGGATCTATCAGAATATGCCGCTGATCGAACCGGTGGAGAGTAAGGAAGTAAGGAAGATACAGGAATTTGTGATTGTGATAGATACCAGTTATTCGACAAGCGGAGAACTGGTAAAGCAGTTTTTAAGGGAGACATATGCGATCCTGACAGAGCGGGATAACTTTTTTCGAAAATGTCATATCCGCATCCTCTCCTGTGATAATCAGGTGCGTGGCGACCGCAAGATCACGAATTTGGATGAGTTAGAGGCAATGATACGGGAGTATACCTTATTAGGTGGTGGCGGTACGGATTTCCGCCCGGCATTTGCCTATGTGAATACGCTGATCGAAAATGGTGAGTTTACGAACCTGTGCGGACTTTTGTATTTCACGGATGGAAAAGGCACTTATCCGAAAAAACGTCCGGATTACAAAAGCGCATTTTTATTCTTAAATGAATACGATCAGGCAGCAGTTCCACCCTGGGCGATCAGTTTATCGCTTGAAATGGAAGAATTCCAAGAGCAGGGGACGGATGAGAGAAAGGAAGAACAACGATGAATATTAAGCAGGCAAAGGAAGAAATCATACATACCGTACAGGCATATTTAAGTAAGGATGAAAGCGGCATCTATAAGATCCCGTCGATCCGTCAGCGTCCGGTGCTTTTAATGGGACCTCCGGGTATTGGAAAGACACAGATCATGGAGCAGATCGCAAGAGAGTGTAAGATCGGACTGGTTTCTTATACGATCACGCATCATACCAGACAAAGTGCGGTCGGACTGCCGTTTATTAAGGAAGAAGTGTTTGATGGAAAAACGTATTCCATTACGGAATATACAATGAGTGAGATCATTGCAAGCATCTATCGCACGATCAAAGAGAGTGGAAACCGGGAAGGTATCCTGTTTATCGATGAGATCAACTGTGTCTCTGAAACACTTGCGCCGACGATGCTTCAGTTCTTACAGTGTAAGACCTTTGGAAACCAGAAGATACCGGAGGGCTGGATCATCGTGGCAGCCGGCAATCCGCCGGAGTACAATAAGTCCGTCCGGGACTTTGATATGGTGACACTAGATCGTGTCCGCTATATGCAGATCGAGGCGGATCTGTCTGTATGGCGGGAATATGCGAATGCCAAACACATCAGCCAGTGTATCTTAAGCTACCTAGAACTTCATCCGGGCAGTTTTTACCGGGTGCAAACGGATGTGGACGGCATGCAGTTTGTAACCGCCAGAGGCTGGGAGGATCTGAGCAATCTGTTAGACACCTATGAAGCATTGGAAATTCCGGTCAGACAGGAGCTGATCGCGGAATTTTTGCATCATACCGATGTAGCAGAAGACTTTTTTGCATATTACGATCTGTATCAGAAGTACCGGGATGATTACGGAATCACAGAGATCCTAAAGAGACACCAGCCACCGGAGCTGTTTGCAAGGATCGATCAGGCAGCGTTTGATGAACGCATCTGTGTCGTGAACCTGATCTTAGAGGGACTACAGAATGGATTCGCAAAGATAAAAAGCAGCAAGGAGCTTGCCGATGCATGGTTTGCCTTTTTAAAGCAATACCGCAGTGACTTAGAGCAGCTCGAAGATCCGAAAGCACGGTATCTGAAATTGGCAGAGGAGAGGAAAAACTGGACTGCCGCGCAGGAAAAGGCGGGATTTTTCACGAAGAAACAGGCAGCCGTACAGCAGAAGCTCTTAAAGCTGATCTTAGAATATAGCCCACAGGCGAAGGAAGCGAATGAATGCTTTTTGCAGGCGAAAGCCGGATTTGATAAGCACTGTGCGGCAATGGAACAGGAGTGGCAGCAGTCTTCTGCGGAGTTAGAGCATGCCTTTGACTTTATGGAGCATGCCTTTGAACACGGACAGGAGTTAGTGGTCTTTGTGACAGAGCTTACCATGAACCCGGATTCTGCAATGTTCTTGGCAAATCACAGTTGTGAGCGGTACTTAAAATACCGGGAGGAATTCCTGACGGATCAGAAACGCGCCGAGATTTTAAAAGAGCTTGAGATGGATCGCAATGTAAATAAAATGTAAATTTCCTGTAAAAAAGTTTTTACAAATAAAAAGTTCTATGATAGAATGAAGTCGGTTTGCAAAAAAGTCTTGCACAAAGAAAAGGAAATAATGATATGGGAATTACAATGGTTTTATCGTTGCTTAGTGGTGTTGCCCTATTCCTTTACGGAATGTCATTAATGGGTGACGGACTGAAGAAAGCAGCAGGAAACAAGCTGGAGCTGATCCTGTATAAGCTGACGAATACTCCGATCAAGGGCGTACTTTTAGGTACAGTGGTTACAGCAATCATTCAGTCATCTTCAGCAACATCTGTCATGGTTGTCGGATTTGTAAATTCAGGAATGATGAAGGTTGCACAGGCAATCGGTATCATCATGGGTGCAAATATCGGAACCAGTATCACCGGCTGGATTTTATGCCTGTCCTATATTGATGGTCAGAGTGGAATCGCCCAGTTACTTTCAACAGCGACAATTTCAGCGATTGTTGCCATCATCGGTATTATTTTCCGAATGTTTGTCAAGAAAGCAAGTTATCGGAATGTCGGAGATATCATGCTTGGTTTCTCGATTCTGATGATCGGTATGCAGACAATGAGTGGAGCAGTTTCTCCACTGAAGGATAATCAGCATTTTGTACATCTGTTAACGATGTTTGAAAATCCGGTGGCAGGTATCATCGCAGGTATTCTTTTTACTGCGGTTTTGCAGAGTGCATCTGCATCGGTTGGTATTTTACAGGCACTTTCCGTAACCGGAACGATTTCTTTTGCAACGGCACTGCCGATCACGATGGGTATCGGCGTCGGTGCAGCATGTCCGGTACTTCTTTCCTCAATCGGAACGAATAAGAACGGAAAGAGAACGGCACTGATCTATCTGCTCAATGATTTATTCGGAATGGTCTTCTGGTCGATCGTATTCTATTCGGTGAATGCCTTTGTACATTTCCGGTTTATGGATATGGTGATGAGTCCGGTTAAGATCGCATTATTGAACTCGGTATTTAGAATCGCTACGATCCTGGTACTGCTTCCGTTTATCCATGCCATTGAGAAGCTGGTATTTGTGCTGGTCAAGGATACAGAAGAGGATATGGAAGAGCAGGCAGATTTCGATCTGTTAGAAGAGCGTTTTGTGGCTTATCCGGATCTTGCGATCACACAGAGCCACCTTGCCATGAATGGTATGGCGAAAAAGGCAAGAAAGAACTTACAGAGATCCTTTGCACTGTTACATTCTTTTTCCACAGATAAGTTTGCGAAGGTACAGGAGAAGGAGAATCTGATCGATAAGTATGAGGATAAGCTTGGTACTTATCTGATGCAGTTAACCGGACGGGAGATGACACTGCCACAGACGAAGCAGGTATCGAAGTTCTTACATACGATCGGAGATTTCGAACGTCTGGGTGACCATGCAGTCAATATTTCCGAGGTTGCACAGGAATTAAACGAGAAGAAGATCACATTTTCCGAGGAAGCGAAGTATGAGATGAATGTACTGGAAGAAGCCGTAAAAGAAGTGGTTGATCTGTCAGTCAATGCCTTTATTGAGGACGATCTGCGTACAGCAGCACGTGTAGAGCCATTGCGTGAGCTTATTGGTATTCTCTGTGATGAATTAAAGCTTCGCCATATCGCCCGGTTAAGAGCCGGCAAATGTGAGATGAAGCAGGGCTTCGTGTTTAACGATCTGCTTACGAACTATGAGCGAATCGCAGCCCACTGTTCGAATGTTGCGGTTGCAATGATCGAGTTAGAGGCAGCCGACTTTGATACCCATGAGTATTTAAAGAGTGTCAAAGAGATGAAGAACGAAGAGTATATCCGGTGTCTGGAAGAATATGAGGAGAAGTACGATATCAATGCATATCGTAAGCCAAAGAAAAAAGAAAAATAAAGAGAAGATCATGGAAAGTAAGGACGATAAGAAGAGAAAATACTCAGACTGGGCATTTGGTGTGCTTGGGATTTTGTTTTTGATTGGGTTTATCGCAGCCTGCTTGTGCAGACCGCTTGATTATAAGGGATTTCATATTGATCAGTGTCAGAAGATGGAAGATACTTTTGCCGTAAGCTGGGGAGATCAGACGACGAAGACAACACTTCCGGGTATGATCGACAACCCGGATCAGAAGAATATCTATCTGACAACAGTACTTCATAAGGATCGGTTAGGACGAGGAGACAGTATTTTGTTCCGTAGCAGACAAAGCCGTGCGAAGGTCTATCTGGATGGAATGCTGATCTTTGACAGTGGAGAAGCATTTACAAAGCCATTTTCGATGGGATATGGATCATTCTGGAAGAGTCTGCATCTGGGAGAGGATTGTGACGGGAAGACGCTTACGATCGAATTACAGCCGGGATATGATCTTGCGGCAGTATCAGGTTATCTGCCAGGTGTGTATTTTGGAACGCAGGCTTCCTTTATTGCGATGATCTTAGAAAGAGCGGTCTGGACGCTGATCCCAAGTCTGATCCTGATATTGGTTGGTGTCTATGATGTGATGCATGGACTTTTTGCCATCCACCGGAAAAAGGCAGGGCAGATGCTGTTTCTTGGACTTTTTGCAGCAGATACCGGCTTATGGATGTTTATTGAATGCCATGTATTAGAGCTGTTTATGAACAATATGGTGATCGGTATCTATCTCAGTTATCTTACCTATGGGCTCATGCCGGTGCTTCTGGTACGGTTTTTATTAAGTTACGAAGAGTTCTCGGAAAAAATATATCTGAAGGTTTTATATCTGCTCGGTATCCTGCTCAATCTGATCCAGCTTGTGCTTGCAGCAGCCGGAATCTGTTCCCAGTTTGAATCACAGTGGACGAACCGTGTTTATTTAAGTCTTACGGTATTCGGACTGCTTGCAGCACTTTTTTCCATTCATAAGATTGAAAAACCGCAGAAGCGGAAGACGCTTTACAGCGGAGTGCTGATCCTTGTGGTAAGTACAATTCTGGAGCTTTTATATTTTGTATTTGTGAATAAGGAAAACAGCGGGAATATCCTGCGGTTTGGTCTGTGTCTGTTTATCCTTAAGGCTGGAATTGATGTTGTCCGCGAAGGAAAGAAGCAGCGGCGGGATGATTTTGAGAAAGAGATCTTACAGACCATGGCTTATACCGATGGCATGACCCGTTTAGGCAACCGCTTTGCTTACGAGCAGGAGAAGATGAGATTAGAGAAGCAGGGGCATACCCATGTCATTATCCTTGTCGCTGACATGAATGGCTTAAAGCAGGCAAATGATAATTATGGACATGCCTATGGGGATCAGATCATCTGTAAGACAGCAGAGCTTTTAGAAGAATCATTCCGGGATGTTGGAAAGTGTTACCGGATCGGTGGGGACGAGTTCTGTGTACTGGCAGAAAATATAAGCCGTCCGGTCTTTGAGGAATGCAGAAAGAGCATGCGTGAGAAGGTTACGAAGATCAGTGACGATATTAAGAACTATAGTGTGGCATCCGGTGTTGCAGAGGGAGAATCGGGAGAGATAGATGACATCTTCCGTGAAGCGGATAATCTGATGTATGCATGCAAAAAAGCGATGAAGGCTGGTCGATCCTAGCAATCGAAAAAAGCAATGATTTTTAACGAAAACAGAGAAAAAGTGTTAAGGAAAGTTGGTCGTGTACCAGCTTTCTTTATGTTATAATATGTTAAAAATAATTGCGAAGGTGGGAATTGTATGAAAAACGAAAGAAAACTCTATCTGGATCATATCCGCTGGATTACGGTTGTGATCGTGGTCATCTACCATGTGATCTATATGTTTAACGGAGTACAGCCGTTTGGCGTGATCGGGGCTTTTCATGAGAACCAGTTACAAGATGGATTTCAGTATCTCGTGTATCCATGGTTTATGGCATTGCTTTTTGTGGTATCCGGCATGAGTGCAAGGTATTATCTGAATGGACATGATACGAAATCATATGTCAGGGATAAGACGAGAAAGCTGCTGGTGCCATCGACGATCGGACTTTTTGTATTTCACTGGATCTTGGGATATTATAATATGAAGATCGGAGGGGGCTTTGATCGTATGGCTGCTGTACCGGCACCGGTATTGTATGTTATCATGGCAATATCCGGGATCGGAGTATTGTGGTATATTCAGATGTTATGGATCTTTTCGATGCTGCTTTTACCGGTAAGGAAGATAGAAAAGGATCGTTTCTGGAAGCTGGGAGCAAAGACTCCGGTATGGCTGCTTCTTCTTATGACGGCTGCTGTTTACGGCTGTGCGCAGATATTGAATACGCCGGTCATTACGGTTTACCGCTTTGGTATTTATGGCTTTAGCTTTTTGGTGGGATATTTTGTTTTCTCCCATGATGAGGTGATCGAGCGGTTAAGCAGATGGTGGTATCTGCTGGATGTCGCAGCTATTGTACTTGGCATATTCTATACAGCCCGCTATTTTGGAGAAAATTACGCAGCAGCACCGGTACTGAATAATCTACCTGCCTGTGCATACTGCTGGATCGCCATTCTTGCGATCCTTGCGACCATGAAAAAATATGGGGATAAGACAAATCCGTTTATGCAGTGGATGGCAGGAAAGTCATGGGGACTGTATATATTCCATTATCTGCCGCTTGCCATGGCAGCTTATTATCTGATGCAGTATGCACCAAAGCTGCCATCGGTATGCATCTATCTGCTTACCGGTGTAAGTGCCTTTCTCGGTGCATTTGTTTTAAATGAAGTACTCAGCCGTATCCCGGTGATCCGGTGGTGCGTACTTGGAATCAAAAAGGAGAAGAAACATGTTTAAGGACAATCTGATTTCCCTGCGGAAAATGCATGGTTATTCGCAGGATGAATTAGCCGATAAGATCGGGGTGACCAGACAGACCCTGTCAAAGTATGAGACGGGAGAATCCCTGCCGGATATTGAGCGTTGCAAGCTTTTAGCGGATATTTTCGGCGTGACGATGGATGACTTTGTAAACTATGACAAGGATGACAGTGACAACCTCGGACTTGGTGTTCCGCCAAAGGGAAAGCATGTGTTTGGAATGGTGAAGGTCGGGGATAAGGGGCAGATCGTGATCCCTGCCAAGGCAAGAAAGATCTTCGATATAAAGCCCGGAGATAATCTCGTTGTCCTCGGAGATGAAGCACAGGGCATTGCGATCATAAAGGCGAAGGGACTGCTTGATCTGCTTAAGGAGGGACAAAAGAAGGCTGATTAGGGTTTTACAGGGATTTTACATTCTTTTACAAAAACTTGATAGCAGGTAAGCGCAGGCAACCGTAATATGTAATTGTAAAGAAAAGATGTGATTACATATGGCTGTACCGGGGCATTCGTCCGGACAGGAAAGGAAGCGGGAATATGCGTGGATTATGGAAGTTTGTAGAAGAAAAATGTAAAAAGGCGAAAACAAAACAGGGAGTTTTTCTGATCTCAAATACCGGAATATGGTCACTGGCAGCATTTCTGCTTGGAATGATCATCAGTCTTGGCTTAAAGCCATTCGGAACAGAAGTATTATGGAATGCACTTCTGACTGCCGGTTATGCAGGCTTCTTCCCGGGATTCGTAGGCGGCTGCATTTTCCTGATGAGGAATACAACGGGACATGACTGGGAGGAACCCGGAATACAGTTGTAATACGAATGGGAAAAGGGGATCAGACGTAGTTGAAGTATAAGGATATTACCAGTAATAAAGAAATCAATGCATATTTAAAAAAGGGAGATGCGAACTTAAAGCAGCTTGGCTTTACGGATCATTCCAGTGCGCACTGTGTGCAGGTGGCACGTCAGGCGGGGAAAATCTTAGAGCGTTTCGGTTATTCGGAGCATGAGATCGAGCTTGCGAAAATTGCAGGATTTATGCATGACATCGGAAATGCGATCAACCGGACACATCATGCGGAATATGGGGCACTGCTTGCCAATGATCTGTTAAAGGAAACAGATCTGTCCTTAGAGGATCGTGTAACGATCGTATCTGCGATCGGAAACCATGATGAATCAACCGGTGGACCGGAGGACGTTATTTCTGCGGCACTTATCATTGCGGATAAGACCGATGTACGGAGAAGCAGGGTGCGTCAGAAGGAAAAGTCGTCCTTCGATATTCACGACCGGGTGAATTATGCAGTTACGGAATTCAAGCTGAAAATTGCAAAGGATAAGTCCGTGATCGCATTAAACCTTCAGATCGATGAAAGCATCTGTTCCATGTATGATTATTTTGAAATCTTTCTGGAACGTATGATGCTTTGCAGAAAGTCGGCAGAGATCCTTGGAACAACATTTAAGCTGACAGTAAACGGACGCAAGGTTTTATAAGATGGAGTTTTGAAAGATAATATTAGAAGATAGGATGGGCATCAGTCATTTGGTTGGCTGATGCCTTTTTTGCTGTATAGGAATTTCTACCCTTTGTATAAAAGTGAAAAAGGTCGAAAATGGTTGGTTGAAAAACAGGCAGATTTATAGAAAAATAGAAATGGTAGTTACTGGAAACGTGCATGTGCAGAAATGAGGAGTGACATGGAAGGACTGTTTGGAGATAATTTGTTTTTTATCTATCTGTTTTTTATTATTGCGATCTTAAATTATGAAATTTTCAACACACAGCAGAAGTATATCCTGATCTATATCTGTTCGTTTGGTCTTACTTATAATGAGAAGATCTCAAAGCGGCTGATTTTAGTTGTGATGTGCATGATACTGTTTTTATGTCAGGAGTATTTTACCAAGGATGAAAAACGGATCCTTTTTCTGCGGAAGTTCCGGTATAAAGTGCTTGACTGGCTGTATATGGGTTTTTTACAGTACCGGTTAGCGGGCGTTCTTCTGGCAGTTTTTTTGCGGACAGACTGGCTGAGGAGCAGACTTTACCGGCTGCTTCCGCTCGTGAAGGAGAAGTGGATCAATGGCAGTCTGGAAGTGCTTGCGGTCGGTACGTTGTTCTGGCTTTGCATCCATGGGATTTTCAGGGTTAAGGAAAAGTTCTATTCCTTTTCCCATATGTACGAACGGATCATGAGAATCTGCCCATATGCAAGGTTTGCATACAGTGATGAACTGGCAAGACGTCTGGAACTGATCGTGGATATGGAAGATCATTCTTATTTCAAAAGGAAGCACAGTTACAGTTTTCTTTCACGGGAATATATCCATATCTGGCGGCAGGAGCATCAGACAGGAGGCAATGCTGTGACACAGAAGGAAAGACACCGTATCCGGCGGATGATCCGTACGTTTGTCAGGCTGGTGAAACAGGTTCTGTTCCGGGGACACTCTACGATCGGCATGCAGCTTATCCGTATCTTAAGCTACAAAGAAGGACTGATTTTGGGCAGGCCGAAGAATCTCAGGGAAGCATACCGGACCTTAAAGCGGAAGGCATTTGAATGCTTTTATGCTAAGATGTTTTTCGATGGGCTGGAATGTTATCTGAAAGAGCAGTTATGCAAGGAGGTCAGGTACTACCGCAGTTATCTGGTATATCTGTATGCATATATTGCACAGGCAAAAGTAGGCGGCAGAACTTATGTGCCGATGGCAGATTATTTTGCCGGAGAGCCGATGGAGAACTGGGATATCAGTGAGCTGTTTATTGCCTGCATGGGATTAAATTCGCTGGCGGTCACCGAGCAGCGGTTAGGGTGTAAGAGTGATGTAATGGATAAGTTCGGGGTGGAGGTGTAAATATCTGGTTGCGTTATCTGGCTATGAAAGATAAGATATAGACAGAAGTTTATGTGTATCGAAGAATGGAGGCGCAGTGTGAAAACGTACAGTTATATTACATTACGGGAAAAACCGGAACTAAGAGATTTTCTTTCCTTTGAGGATGGGGCACGGTTAGAAATTATGAACAAGCCTAAGATGCCGGATCTGCCAAAAGAGCCTGCACGTACCGGCTATGCGCACATTGCTTTTTCTGTCGGAAGCAAGGCGAAGGTGGATGAGCTGACGAGGCGGTTGTTGGATGATGGGTTCGAAGTAATTAGCGGACCAAGGACAACCGGGGATGGCTATTATGAAAGCTGTATTGTTGCGGTAGAACAAAATCAGATCGAGATAACGGTTTAAGTGTGGGACTGGAGTTGTGGTAAATGAAAAAGTGGAGTAGCAGAAATGAGAAGTCCAGAATTCATTGGAAAATTGGTGAATTCTGGACTTGATTATT
>CACZPJ010000117.1 GCA_902782995.1 uncultured Lachnospiraceae bacterium
ACTAATGCTCCTACTACAGCCGGCATCTTAACCTTACGTGAAAACAGTCCAAGTACCTTAGTTGAAATCAAAATAATTGCCAGAAAAAGTAAAAATTCATAAGATTCCATAAGATCGCCTCTACTTTCTTATATATATTATAATAGGAAGATATTTAATCCTGCATTATCTTACACCCGGCTATTTCAAATAGCAATACATTTTTTTTTTTTTGACGTTTTTTACCATTTTTATAAAAATTTTATAATTTATATGGCACTTTTTTCTGTTTTTGCATTTTGTTTCGAAACATTCTCATAAAATACGCACATACCCGCTTTTTTTCCTTTATGAAATCCGGGTATCAAAAGATTCTTTCGAATTTTATAATTAACAAAATGCACAAAATATGTTCCACAAACATTTGCAACGCTCATCGTAAACTAACTGCCAACTACAACCATACAAGTTCAGCAAAGGCTTCACTTGTGGTTTTCGTAAGCAGTGGATTTCACTCGAAGCTAAAACCGCAAATAAAAGTTTGCTTTACATATTTTGTGCATTTTGCCCCTTCCATTTTTCAAAGTATCTTTTGACACCCGGATATTTATACGTGAATACAGTGTGCATTTATGCACACGTCTGTGCCAGATGCGTGTTGCATGTTTTTTGCAACATCTTCCTTACGCATCTGTGCATATATATGCTCTTTTTTCCTATGCAGATAATATCTGCATAGTGAAAAGATCAGCCATCAGGCTGCTCTCTTCGAGGAGTTTAGTTATGAAAATGTTTATCTATAAAAAGGAAATTGCTAACTCATTTGATAAACATAGTATACTGATTAAATGTGTCTAAATTGTGTCGATTTTCGAAAAGGATTCCAAACTCTTTCTAAAATTCTGTTTCGAAACAGTTTACACTTTCTTTAGAAAATATGACATGTTATGTGTCCGTATCATGTGCGCAGTTATGCATGCAGTAAAAACTGACACAGACGCAGCTTCTCCGGTGTAAGATCACTGTTTTCAAAGCGTACGATTCCTTCCTCTTCGGATGGATTTAACAGATTCCCCTGTGCAAGACGCCGCTTTGTCTCCCGTGCCGTTCCCGGTCCACCCTCATACAACTCCACCTGTGATCCTAAGATCTTCTGGATCGTCTCTGCGACAAACGGATAATGGGTACAGCCAAGCACCGCCGCATCCACCTTCTCTTCTATATAAGGTGCTAACAGTTCCCGCAAGAACTGCTCAATTCCTGCTCCGGTCAGTTCCCCACGCTCGACATATTCCACAAGTCCGGGACATGGCTGCGTAAAGATTTTCGCAATGCCCTTGTATTTTTCTAAAAGTCTTGCAAACTTCTCCTGATGGATCGTCATCGGTGTGCCAAGTACTAATACCTTCGGATGTTCTTTGGATAAGACTGCCGGCTTCACGGCCGGTTCAATTCCTATCATTGGGATATGCGGATACCTCGCACGTAAGATGGAAATATCTGCACTGGTCGCTGTATTGCAGGCAACCACAACTGCCTTCGCCCCTGCTTCTAACAGATGTGTGACATGCTGCTCGGTCAGTGCCCTTACTTCCTGTAAGCTCTTTGACCCATAGGGTGCATGCAGCGAATCCCCAAAATAGATATAATTTTCATTCGGCATCAGAGACACTAATGCCCGTAATACGCTGATTCCGCCAACGCCCGAATCAAATACTCCGATTGGTCTTCTGGCATCTTCCATACTTCTACCTCATTTCCTCAAAAAAAGAATTATATTGCTATAATTCTTTTTCCCAGTTCTTATTCTTATCATTTATTATACTGATATTCACCTAATTCTTCTTCAACGGACAGGTGCGGACTCTCTTGTTGTTACAATCCTGCACATCACATAGCTCACAATCTACCAGTCCCTCAAGATAACAGAACGACTGCTTTTTCGCTTCCTTTTTCTCTGTTGTCTGTGGTGTATCTGTCTCCTTCGGACACTTTCGGACTCTCTTCATGTTGCAATCCTGCACACGTCCACCACTGCATGCAACAAGTCCCTTCAAATAACAAAAGTTTTCCCCCATATAAACCGCCTTTCTGTGTCTGCCGCTCCCCATCCATAGGTTTCTCTATGTTTAGTCCTATTTTAACATTCCTTCTATCTCTTTACAATAGGAATACCTATTGTTTTTGCAGAATAGAGGTGATAAGATAAAATCAGTTTGAAGCGATTTTTCATCTAATACAGGAGTACTTATGATTGAACGAAAAGACTTATATCATGTTCCTTTTTACAAGAAATCTGATTTTACCGGAAGCTATCAAGGCATGCGCTACCGCATTGGAAAAGTGACCTTAAAAGAAGAAAAGGATGGAGCAGAAATAGAACGCACAATCTTACGCGTGACTGCCTGGCCGGGTCCCTATGCCTTTGATGCAACCGCAGATGATAAAAAAGAATCCGAAGAATTCGAATTCTCAGATGATGGCATCACTGCCGCCTGTGACTGGTTAAATGCCCACTACAGCGAAAAGGAAGATCTGTACAAAAGATCTCACATCTGATGTCTGACGACTTTATACTCATCATCTAACCGGTAATACGGACAATTATCAAAGGATGCGCTCAAAAAGCGGACCATATCATCCTCATCTAAGTCCATCTCACAGATATAACATGCATAGTCTTCATCGTATGTATAAAATACACAGCTTTCGCAATTACTTACTGCCATAAATTACTCCTTTCACGTTATGATTTACAGAGGTACTTATGAAAAAAATATTGATCTTTCAGTTAAAAAAAGTCTGTTATGATTCTTATACCTACTTCAGCAGCCAGATTGGCAGCTTCTTAGAAAAAAACGGCTATAACGTTACTTACTTCCAGCTTGGACGTGACGGTTCGCTTGCAGACATGGAGCAGTTTGCACACCAGAGCTTTGACGCTGTATTAGAATTCAATTCTGATCTGCCGAAGATCCGGATGGAGGATGACAGTTACTTTCTCTCACAGATCGATGCGCCTTTTATCGACTTTATCCTCGATCATCCACTCTATCACCATGACTCCTTAAAGCAGGACATCGGTTCCTTCTATGTCTGCTGCCTTGATGCCAACCACCGGGACTATATTTTAGAAAATTATCCGCATATTTCCGATGTATTCGTACTTCCGGTTACCGGAAGTGAGACTGCGGAAGCTGTTCCTTATGATAAGCGTGAGATTCCGCTGCTTTTCAGCGGAACTTATACCAGCCCTGCCGAAGTATGGGAAGCTATTAAGGACTGTCCGGGATTTATCGGTGCAGATATCCGCAGACTGATCGAAATGATGCTCGCAGACAGCAGTCTGACCTTAGAGCGTGCGGTACATATGCTTGCAGAGGAATCGGAGAGTCTGATCGAAGCCAACTTTCCTCTGCATATGCAGGCATACTTCCTTGCAGACACCTATCTGCGCGCCTACACCAGAGATCAGGTGATCCGTACCCTGTTGTCGCATCACATCCCACTTACGATCTATGGCGGTGAATGGGAAAAGCTTACTTCCTCGCTGTCTACGCCAGAGGCTTCCTCCCTGACCTTACATCCGGGTGTTCCCTTTACGGATTCCTTCACCCTGATGGCACATGCGAAGATCACGCTGAATGTCATGCCGCTTTTTAAAGCAGGTGCACATGACCGCGTCTTTTCCGCCCAGTTGAATCACAGCGTCTGTCTGACAGATCCAAGCTCTTATCTTCTGGACTGTTACACGGATCGCAAGGATATTGTCTTTTATGATCTGATGCAGCCGGACAGCCTTTTATCTGCCATTGACTTTCTTTTCCACAATGAGACTGCTGCCACACAAATCGCCACATGTGGTTATCAGAATGCTCATGCAAACCACAGTTGGGAGAATTACGGGCAGCAGCTTTTACGCTTTCTTGATTCAATTACAGGATAAGATCTTAATCCTCGATAATGACCTTACGTGGATTCCGTCCCTGGATCATCTCTAACATATTACGATCCGGCTCAAATGCCATCATATTCAGACCACCTTTGCCTTTGTATACGACCTGATAGATCTTCGCATCCTTTTCTCCGGATACACAGGCACTTTTTACAGCCTGATTGTTCTTATAAGAATCTAATTCGTGGGAGCTGTCCGGGGCAATCAGAAGAACTTCTTCCATCTCGATCTGTGCAAGCTCTTTTCTCTTTTTCTTTGCCTTGATCCTTGCAATGGAAAGACGTCCCTCGATATAGGTATATTCATATTCGATCTTTGAATTCGAATGTACCAGATAGGCAAATACACCAAAGGCGATTGCCGGTGCAAACAGGATCGGTGAAATAAACAAAGAAACATACAGGCAGAATACTGTCAGTACCACTAAGACCGTGAACCCAATTTTATTCGCAAGCGTCTGCTTCTTTTCCACTAATACCGTATTCTCAAATATACTCATTTCCAAAATCCTTTCTCTTACCGTGTTATCGTGAGTGAATCACTTATCATATATATATAATAATTACAATTTCTCCGTTCTTCGAACTTCCGAAATTGCAACAAACACGCACAATCCGGGCTATTGCCCTACTTGTTCCTGTTTGTTTATTCGTCAAATAGATAAGCAATTCTGCCTAGAAGCAGTCAGATTGCTTCTCTATCTGACGAAATTATTATACCATAATGACCATTATATCTCTTTTTGTAACGCTCGCCTAGAGGTCATATTATAAAATTTTTGTAAACCTCATGCTACACCTGAAAGCTTCCCATAGTATCCTGTAACACATCAATGCTCTCTAAGACACCCTTTGTCTGTTCTGACATATTTTCACTGGAATAGGTAATCTCCTGTAAGTTACGGTTTACCCCTGCAACCGCTTCGGATAATTCCTGCTGTGCCACGCTGATCTGGCTTAAGATCTCATTGACGCCCTGAATCGATCTTCTGACCTCTCCTGCATTTTCACCAAGCTCGCTGCTCTCCTTAGAGTAGTAGTTAACATCCCGGACATAATCGTTTGCAAGCATTTCTAACTTGTTGTAGTCCTCCATGACCGTTCCATCGATAAATACCAGTACATGGTTGCTTTCCTCTGACAGCTTCTGTACGCTTTCTAACACCTTACCGGTCAGTTCATTGACGCGGTCGATCTGTGCCGTCGTGTCTTCGCTTAACTTCTTAATCTCTTCGGCAACAACGGCAAAGCCCTTGCCTGCTTCTCCAGCCCTTGCCGCTTCTATGGATGCATTGAGTGCTAACAGATTCGTCTGTGACGCAATCTCCTGAATGGATGCAGACACATTCGTAATCTCGGAAATAATCTGCGTTCCTTCCATCGCTTCCTGCATCCGTTTCCGGCTGTCCACTGCAACTCGGGTTGCACTTTCCTTGCCCTGGATCAATTCTCCGGTCACCTTTTCTACCTGAGCTACGATCTCTTTTGCTCGATCCGCCATTCCGGCTGCACTCTGTGCTAAGTGTTCTACTTCCTCCACTGCAACCTTACAGGTCTCATCAATATTCTGGATGCTGTCTGTCTGGGAGTCAAGATTCGCACCGGTTTCTTCCATTGCCGCGCTGATCTCTACGATATTCTCATTGATGGACTCTACCTTGCTTCCGGTATCCTGCATCTTCGTATAAATAGAGACCGATTCTCCCTTGGTCTTACGGATAATACCGATAAACTTATCCTCTAACTCTCCGACCAGATAGCTGATCTCTGCTACCTCATCCTTATACGCCTTGCAATTTTTTTCACCAATGACGTTTTCCCGGATGAAGGTCTTCATCGTCTCCATTGGCTTCAAATTCTTCCTGATACTGTATACAAGCAGAAGGCTTACTACTGCAACCAGAATCAGTCCAAGGATCAGAACCATACTTACGTTGCGGATAACCTGACCCGTTACAACTGCCTGGTTCTCTGTGATACCAAATATCCATCCGGTCGCATCTATGGCTGCCGTACTGACAAACTTCGTACTGCCATCATAATCGGTAAGCTTTGACACCGATGTCACATCTACACCAAGTGCTTCGGAAAGATTTGTACTGCCTTCCTCTTTTGGCAGAAAATCTGCATTCTGGTGCGCCACAACATTCCCGTCTGCATCCAGTAAAAATCCCTGAATATTGGCGTCTGTGTTGACATTATCGACAATCTGTGTCAGCGTATCGATCGTAATATCCGCAAGAAATACCGCCTGCTCACCCTGGATCTTAAACGGCTCTGCAATCGTTACAACCATCTGTCCGGATGCAAAATCCTTATATGGTGCTGTATAGATCAGACTCTGTTTTGCGATTGCATCCTTCCACCAGTCTCTCGTCGTTGGATCAAGGTCAAGCGTGGAATGATCTGCCGGAAATACGCCGCCGTCATAGGCGAAGCAGACATAATACATCAGTGCATCCGGATTCTGATCCAGATTCTTTTCCAGATAATCCATGATCTGATCGGTATCCTTCGTATTCATAAATGCCACTGCATTACTGATCGTATGTACGATGTCTCCCTGCTTTTCCAGCCACTCATTTACTACGTTTGCATTCGTCTCTGCCTGGGCAGACACATAATTCTTCGTCTGGGCTGTCATGTTGTTCCGTAACGTAGTTACACTGATCAGTTCACAGACAATGATAGCAAGTATCATATAGATAATTACCTGAACTGTGATCTTCCTGTTAATCGTCCGTGTCGTTTTCTTCATCCTTTGTCCTCCAATATCCGGCGTTCCTGCTACCATAATGTCTGATAGTTTCCATCCTGCGTTTCTATTTTTAAGATAATTTTACCATACCTGACGTCCAAGCAAAAGCAAAACCTCACATATCGCATATTTTTCTACAAAGAAACTGGCATTTTCCGACGTCATCCGTTACAATAAGAGCATACGAAATTTTCCGAAACATCAGGTTTCTTTTGAATTGATTTACAGATACAGAAAGGAATTGCATATGAAAACTTTTTCTTTTACTCCGGATGTTTTATCCAACTTCCCGGAAGCGATCAAACGCGAATGGGTACTTACAAATGGAATCGGCGGCTATGCCGGAAGTTCAATCATCGGTGCGCACACCAGAAAGCACCACGGCTATCTGATCGCCAGCCTGCATCCGCCGGTAGAACGCTATGTTGTCTTTTCCAAGGTGAATGAATGTATTCGTCAGGGTGCGGATACTTACGATCTGACTACCAGACAGTGGGAAGCTGCCGATGGAAGCACGCACTATGAAGAGGGTCAGAAGTATCTGACCGGCTTTTCCTACGACGGACTGGTTCACTTTTCCTACAAAGCCGGTGGCATTCAGATAACAAAGACACTTGCTTTCGAGCATGGAAAAAATACGATCGCAATCGGATATGAAATAGAAAATACCGGTGCAGATGCCACACTTACGCTCACCCCGCTTTTTAACTACCGTGTACACAGTGATGGTTCCACATCGGAGGATCTTGTGTTTGATGTAACACAGGATGCACAGACACTTTCCCTGACCCCTGCTGCGAATCCGGATGTCACAATCCGCTTTTTTGCAGACGAAGGTGACTTCCGCAAAAATGAGACGATCTACGAAACGAATATGCAGCTTCAGACGGAGATCAATGTAGAAGCCGACTGCATCGACAATAACTATACGCCATATCAGGTCGTTGTCTCTCTTCCCGCCGGCTGCCACAAGAAGTTTTCTGTCATCGGCAGTATCGAAGCAGACTGGTGCACAGATGCCTTTGAGACGATCCGTTCGGAATATGAGCGTCTGGACGCTTTAGAAAAGCAGGCCGGCTATACGGATGACTTTTCCAAGGCTCTTGTAGTTGCTGCAGATCAGTTTCCTGCTTACCGACAGTCCACCGGTCTTATGACCGTTTTGGCAGGTCTGCCATGGTTCACGGACTGGGGCCGCGATACCATGATCGCACTGACCGGACTTACACTTGCAACAAAACGGTTCGATATGACACGCGGCATCTTAACGACCTTTGCCCGCTATGTGAAAAACGGCATGGTTCCAAATATGTTCCCGGATGAGGGCAGCGATCCGTTATACAATACCGTCGATGCCTCCCTGTGGTACTTCTATGCGGTTGACCGGTATCTGAAGTATACCGGTGCAGACTCGGATTATGCTTTTGTGCAGGAAACGATCTACCCGAAGTTAAAGGAGATCCTTGCCGCTTACGAAAACGGTACGGATTTTTCCATCTATATGGAGGATGACTGCTTAATCCATGCCGGAAGCGGATTAGATCAGGTTACATGGATGGATGTCCGTGTCGGTGACTGGGTTGCCACTCCGCGTCACGGCAAGCCGGTCGAGATCAATGCCCTCTGGTATAATGCCTTAAAAGTCATGGAATCCCTTGCACTCCATTTCCATGAGGATGCTGATGCTTACCGCACACTTGCAGACAAGGTACAGGCTTCCTTCTGCAAAAAGTTCTGGAATGCTGACGGCGGTTACCTCTATGATGTCGTTGACGGTGACACCGGTGATGCTTCCTTCCGTCCGAACCAGATCTATGCCGTATCGCTTCCATACCGGATGCTTTCAAAGGAACAGGAAAAGGCTGTCGTTGATTCTGTCTATGAAAGACTCTATGTCGGCTGCGGTCTTCGTTCGATCGAAGCTTCCGACCCACAGTACCATGGCATCTACAGCGGATGTCTTGCAAAACGTGATGCTGCCTACCATCAGGGAACTGCCTGGGGCTTTTTGCTCGGCGGCTTTGTTACCGCTTACGTCAACGTATACGGACATGATAAGGACAGCATCCAAAAGGCATATGCCTTATTTGATCCGGTGAAAAAACATCTCTCGGATGGCTGTATCGGATCGATCGCAGAGATCTTCGATGGCGATGCACCACATACTTCCCGTGGCTGCTATGGCCAGGCATGGAGTGTCGGAGAAACGCTGCGTGCTTATACCGAGGACATTCTTCCTTATATGGAGATTCCGGACGAAGATATGTAAAAAATACAAAAGTGGCTCTAGGTTAAGTGTTGGAATCCAGTTTATATCGCTCCGGTTTCCTCACGCAACCACTCTGCCACTTCTGCATCCAGATATGGACTTATGGTTTCGTAGACACGCTTATGATAATCATTCAACAGCTTCCGCTCTCTGTCACTTAACTGCTCCGGCACGATCGCATCGCGGTCAAACGGAACTAAGGTCAGGGTTTCAAATTCCATGAACTGACCGTATTCTGTCTTTTCGGCTTTTTTGCAGAGCAGCAGATTCTCCAGACGGATTCCATACTGACCTGCCAGATACAATCCCGGTTCATCCGATGTGATCATCCCCTCTTCAAACACCGTTCCGACTCTGTCCCCGGCTTCTTTTAACCGGAAGGCATTCGGTCCTTCATGTACATTTAACAGATAGCCTACCCCATGACCGGTTCCATGCAGGTAATCCAGTCCCAGTTCCCAGAGAGGTGCTCTTGCCAGATAATCGAAGTTTGCTCCCGTACAGCCATACTTAAAATGTGCTGCTGCAAGATTCAGGTTACCACGGAGCACTGCCGTATAGTGCTGCTTCTGCTGTGCGGAAAGTGTGCCACAGGCTATCGTTCTTGTTATATCGGTCGTTCCCTCTAAGTATTGTCCACCGGTATCCAATAAGACAAAGCTGTTATCCACAACCGGGATGCTGCTTTCCTTCGTCGGTTCATAATGCACGATCGCACCATGTGCTCCGCTTGCTGCGATCGGAGCAAAGCTCTGTCCAAGGTAATGCGTTCCCTGGCAGCGGAATACTTCTAATTGTTCACAGATCTCTAATTCCGTGATCTGTCTTTTTCCATAATTCTGTTTCAGCCAGTAGATGAGCTTTGTCACTGCTATGGCATCCTTCCGGTGTGCCTCTCTTACATGATCCATCTCCACCGGGTTCTTGACTGCCTTCTGTTCTGTCGTCAGATTCCGCCGGTTGATCAGGCGGACTCCCGCCGGGACAGCTCCCCGCAGTGCAACATTGATTGTCCCCTCATCCAGCCAGAGATTCATCTCACGGTTTAATCTGCGTACATCCTGATACACCTGCAGATACGGACAGATCTCGACCTCATCTGCCTCTAGTGCTTCCCGAACTCCATCCGTGATACAGACCGGATTCACATAGAGCAGTGCACGATCATCATAGATCAGGGAATAGGATAAGACAACCGGGTTATAAGCAATGTCATTTCCACGGATGTTATACAGCCATGCAATATCATCCAGTGAAGAAAGCAAAAAGGCATCTGCACCCTGCTGCTTCATCTGCCTGCGGACTTCCATAAGCTTTTCGCTTCTGCTTTTTCCGGCATAACAATCGGCTAACAGCCAGACCGGTTCTGCGGACATTTCCGGGCGGTCCTTCCAGATCATTCCGACCAGATCCATATTTTCTTCAAAACGGATCTCCTTTTCCCGCAAGGCTTCCTTTAACTGCGCCGCATAGGTAACGCTGATCGTCCGTCCGTCATAGCCTAAGCACTGCCCCTTTTGCAGAACCTTCTGTAAAAACTGCGGGATACGCATAACGCCCGGTTCTCCACTCCGGTATAAGGTGATCCCACTGCCCTTAAGCTGCTCCTCTGCCTGCAAAAAGTAACGTCCATCTGTCCACAAGCCGGCTTCAAAAGCAGTTACAACCAGTGTTCCTGCCGATCCATCAAACCCGGAGATATACTCTCTGCACTTAAAATAATCGCCTACATATTCCGATGCATGAAAGTCGTCCGATACGATCAGATATGCATCGATCCCATACTGCTTCATCTGTTCCCGCAGCCGTGTTAACTGTTCTCTTGCCATCGCATTTCGCCTCTTTCTGCCACTTGTCTGCTGTCTTTGTTCTACACCACGGTATTTACACCGTTGACATTTGCATGCTCATCTTCTGCCATCGGGATCACCAGACACTTCTGTCCGTGGATCGTCTCTGACTTGATCTGGTTAAGCTTCTCCGGCTTCACACGGAGAATAACATCATAGGTCTTCACCGGGTCTGTCTCATCCGAATCCTCTTCCCCGGCAATCAGCTTACGGTCTTCTAATTCCTGCTGTAAGACCTCAACCTGCTGGCGGAGTTCTTCTTTTTCCTTCTTCTGTTCGTTCTGCTCTAATGCCTTCTCATCAATGACATGCTCTGCCACCGGTGGCTCATCTGCGAACTTCTCGTTGTATGCCTGTTCGATCTTGTGCGCCTTTTCTTCCGGGATTCCACTGTCCTCCACTGCCTTCATCACAGCTTCGGTACTAAGCACCAGCGGTGCATCCCCTTCCTCACTGACTGCTTCGTGATCTTCTACCATCTCATTTAAGATCCCCTGTACTTCAAGCAGCTTTGCTTCTGCCTCTTCGCTGTCCTCGCCATAGGCACTCTTGATGATAGAGTGGAACACATTCTTCTGTTCTGTTGCTGTCCGCTTTGATGTACAGCCCAGTCCACTCTCCATAAATTCCACATGTGGAGCCTTGGCATCCTTCGTGTAAAAAAGCAGGGAATGGATATCCGTACTTCTGTCATTAAATGCAGGGAACAGGAAGCCTGAATCCGGTGCGCTGACCACCCAGTCACGGATACGTGGTCCGATACGGTTCTCATCCTCCCGGTAACCAAGCCCCGGCTTCGATAACTGAACCGGACAGATCGCACAAAGCAGATATTCAAACACTTCCTCAGACTCATCCAAATTGTTCTGATCCGTTGTCCGTGTCATAACATCATAAGCATCATGGAAGATCAGGATCAGATAATGGCCTGCATAATCATAGTTCTCGATCACCATCTCATAAAAACGCTCTAACAGATCCTCGTTTTTCAGCTTACTGTCACGCAGCCCCATCAAAAACTGCTGTCTGCCTCCGGCACTCTCTTCTTCCAGTGGAAAATCCAACTGTAACAGATTATTGCCAAGCTTCCCGGATAAGGTCTTTTTCGCAATTTCCAGATACTTATAGAACTCCTCATCCTCCAGATTCAAAAATGTCTCCGCCAGATCCGTCACCTTATTCTTCTCGCTGTCCACATAGCATCCGCACATCCTCGTAAAGGTACATGCTTCCTTCTTAAACCGGCGTTTTAATTCCAAAACCTCTTTATTGATCATAGTATTCACTTCTCCCATTCATTTTTATACGAAATATGTAACATATATCTATGTATTTTATCACAAAATCGAAGCTCTGACCACATCCCAAAATCAAGGATGTGTAAGACCGAAGCGAGAACATCCACGCCTCGGATGGCAAAGCGATAGACAAACAAAAAAGACATCCTAATTCATAGGATGTCCTTTTTCTTGAACGAGAGCGATAGACGGGGCTCGAACCCGCGGTCTCGACCTTGGCAAGGTCGCGCGTTACCAACTACGCCACTATCGCATATATTCTGTTTTCACAGAAGCGGGTGATGGGAATCGAACCCACGTATCCAGCTTGGAAGGCTGGTGTTCTACCATTGAACTACACCCGCAGAGTGCCTAGTTCCGGAATCGAACCAGAGACACGAGGATTTTCAGTCCTCTGCTCTACCAACTGAGCTAACTAGGCATCTTTGCAACT
>CACZPJ010000118.1 GCA_902782995.1 uncultured Lachnospiraceae bacterium
GATGACCAAAAATGGAAAGCCTTATGAATCCCTTATTTTACAGGATAAAACAGGAACGCTTGACGCGAAGATCTGGGAACCGGGTTCGCAGGGAATCGATGATTATGATAAGTTAGACTATATCAATGTCTATGGAGATGTTACCAGCTTTCAGGGAGCGTTACAGCTTAATATCAAGCGTGTCAGAAAGGCACAGCCGGGTGAGTATGATCCGAAGGATTACCTTCCGGTCAGCCGGTTTGATATTGACAAGATGTATGCAGAACTGACCGGTTATATCAAGGATATGACGAATCCGTATTTACGGAGACTGGTTTCGAGCTTCTTTTTGGAGGATGATGATTTTGCAGAGCGGTTTAAGTTCCATTCGGCAGCAAAAAGTGTGCATCATGGATTTGTCGGCGGACTGTTAGAGCATACCTTGGGTGTTACCCGCATGAGCAGCTATTTTGCAGATACATATCCGATCTTAAATAAGGATCTGCTGGTTACGGCAGCAATGTTCCACGATATCGGTAAGTTACAGGAGCTTTCGCGTTTCCCGGAAAATGACTACACCGATGAGGGACAGCTTCTAGGCCATATTATGATCGGAGCGATGGAAGTCAAGGAGCGGATCGCAACGATCGCAGGCTTCCCGGAGAAGTTAGAGCATGAATTAGTACACTGTATTCTGGCGCACCATGGGGAACTTGAGTATGGTTCGCCGAAAAAGCCGGCACTTGCAGAAGCAGTTGCATTAAGCTTTGCGGACAATATAGATGCGAAGATGGAGACAATGCGGGAAGCATTTTCCAATGTGCCGGAGGGCAATACGGACTGGCTGGGATTCAACCGGCTGTTTGATTCGAATATCCGCATGACAAGTAAATAGGAAAAATAAGAGAGAAGCTTGTTGAAGCTTCTCTTTTGAGTAATAGGAATGGAACAAGCAGATATATTTTGGCATAGATGCCGCAGGAATGGAGCATATATGAAAAAAAATGATGTAGTTGAAGTAAAAATAGAAGATATCGGGACATCCGGTGAAGGGATCGGGCGCTATGAGGGCATGACACTTTTTATTAAGGATGCACTTGTGGGTGATACCGTAAAGGCAGGCATTATGAAGCTGAAAAAGACATACGGCTATGCGCGTCTGATCGAGATCATCGAACCGTCACCGGATCGTGTTACACCAAAATGTGAATTGAGCCGTAAGTGCGGTGGCTGTCAGATCCAGGCATTGTCGTATGAGAGGCAGCTTACCTTCAAGGAGCATAAGATCAAAAATAATCTCATGCGCATCGGTGGTTTCACAGAAGAGCAGATCGATGCGGTGATGCAGCCGGTGATCGGAATGGAGAATCCTTACCACTACCGGAATAAGGCACAGTTCCCGATCGGAACGGATAAGGAGGGCAATCCGGTGGCAGGCTTTTATGCCGGAAGAACACACAGCATTATTCCGGTTACAAACTGTTATCTCGGTGTGGATGTGAACGAACAGATCTTACAGATCGTGCTTGCTTTTTTGCGAAAGTATCAGATCCCGGCATACGATGAGCAGACAGGAAGCGGGATTGTGCGCCATGTTCTGACACGGTATGGCTTTACCACAAAGGAGTTGATGGTCTGTATCGTGATCAATGCAGATACACTTCCGCATGCAGAGGAGCTTATTGCCGAACTGACAAAGCTAGAGGGCATGACCAGCATCTCAGTCAATGTGAATAAGAAGCAGACGAATGTGATCTTAGGCGATACTGTAAAAACACTCTGGGGAAAGTCCTATATCACAGACTACATCGGAGATGTGCAGTATCAGATCTCACCATTATCATTCTATCAGGTGAACCCGGTGCAGACGAAAAAGCTGTATCAGACAGCGTCAGACTATGCCGGCTTAACTGGAGAAGAGACCGTCTGGGATCTCTATTGCGGGATCGGAACGATCTCACTGTTCCTTGCAAAGCAGGCGAAAAAGGTCTATGGCGTGGAGATCGTACCACAGGCGGTCGCAGATGCGAAGAACAATGCGAAGATCAATGGCATCACGAATGCCGAATTCTTTGCCGGCAAGGCAGAGGAGGTCTATCCGGATGTTGTCCGCCAGATGAAGGAGCGCGGGCAGCAGGCTTACGCAGATGTGATCGTTGTTGACCCACCACGCAAGGGCTGTGAGGAAAGCCTGCTTGCTGCCATGGTGCAGATGCAGCCGGAGCGGATCGTCTATGTAAGCTGCGACAGTGCGACACTTGCACGCGACCTGAAGTATCTGTGTGCGAATGGGTATGAGTTAGAGAAGGTGCAGGGGGTAGACCAGTTCTGCCATACGGTGCA
>CACZPJ010000119.1 GCA_902782995.1 uncultured Lachnospiraceae bacterium
ATAATTTACAGTGTAATCCATATTCCCGTCTTATGTCAAGATTATCTGCGATTCTTCCAGATGTGTCCTTTTCTACCAGAACTTCTTTTTCTTAAAGATGATCAGACAGATCACCACGATTGCGATACTCACTACAATCACCACCGGATAACCATATTTCCAGCCAAGTTCCGGCATCCCGGTAAAGTTCATTCCATACCACCCGGCGATCAGCGTAAGTGGCAGGAAAATGGTCGTTACTACGGTCAGGACACGCATGACTTCATTCTGCCGGATGCCGATCTCCGACTGGTAGACATCCTGGACCTGCATGGCATAATCACGCAGGATCTGCGTCTCTGCCGCAAGCCTGGATGCCCGGTCACGATACCGGTCAAACATCCGAAGATCATCCTTGCTGAAAAAGTCCATCTCATTATCGAGCAGTTCCTGTCCGACTTCGGTAAGCTGGCTGTAATACCGGTAGAGCTTCGATATTTTCTTCTTCAGATGCAGCATCCGCATATTAAAATCCGGACACCGTCCCTGTAAGACCTCCTCTTCGATCTTCGAGATCTTCTTCTCGATATTCTGAAGCAGCAATAGATCCTTATCTAAAAACTGTACCAGAAAATCATATAAAAAGCGTTCGAGTGTATAACCGGCTCGCAGCTTCCGGTCGGCGATCCGGTTGATCTGTTCATCGACAGAGCCGCCATCATCCACAAAGATCAGTTTTTCCGGCAGCAGGTAAAAGGAAAATGCCACATTTGTTCCATTCTCTTCCTTCTGCGGAATCCGAAGGGTTGCATGCAGCCAGCCGATATGATTCTCTAACTTGCACAGGTGTACCTGCGTATCCTGCATCCAGATCCCATAGGTCTCTCTTAATTTCTCCTGCTTCTCCCATTCTGAGGTAGTAAAAACTGCGATCGTATCTTCCTTCTCTTCAAACTGGGTCTGGGCAGCATCGCGGATCTCATCATCTTCTATAACATAATATTTCATTTGTCACACTATCCTCATTTCTTTCTATTGATATGTCCCCGGTCTGCTTGACATTTTTCCCGTTTCCATCTACAGTAGGAAGAGAATTTATGCACCGAAAAGAAAGGAGTTCCCATGGAAAAAATCAAAAGCTTTACCATTGATCATATCAAGTTACAGCCTGGTGTCTATGTTTCCCGCAAGGATTATGTAGGTGATCAGGTGATCACAACCTTCGACCTTCGCATGACAAGCCCGAACGAGGAGCCTGTTATGAATACCGCTGAAATGCACACCATCGAGCATCTTGGTGCAACCTTCCTCCGAAATGATGAGGAATATAAGGACAAGATCATCTATTTCGGACCGATGGGATGCCGTACCGGCTTCTATCTGCTGCTTGCAGGAGACTATGAATCTAAGGATATTATACCGCTTCTGACAAAAATGTATACCTTTATCCGTGACTTCCACGATGCCGTACCGGGAGCTTCCCCGAAGGACTGCGGCAACTATCTGGATATGAACCTTCCAATGGCAAACTACCTTGCCAAAAGGTATTTAGAGGAAGTATTGACCGGTATCGGAGAGGATCGTCTGATCTATCCGGAATAAATGGATCAGAATTCCTAACATACGAAAAACAAGAAATGTATATACGCATGACAGACATGCGCAGAAATGAGGATTACTATGAGTAAAATCGGAATTATCGGAGCTATGGAGCTCGAAGTTGACCAGTTAAAAAGTGAGATGACCATTACAAACACAACAAGCCGTGCATCGATCGACTTCTTCGAAGGTACTTTAAATGGTACAGAGATCGTGATCGCACGCAGCGGTATCGGAAAAGTCAATGCAGCACTTTGTGCACAGATCATGATCGATATCTATCAGGTTACCCACATTATCAACACCGGTGTTGCCGGTTCCTTAAACGCAAAGCTGGATATCGGGGACATCTTAATCTCAAATGACGCGATCCACCATGATATGGATGTTACGATCTTTGGCTACCAGTTAGGAGAAGTTCCACAGCTTGGCGTTCGTGAATTCACCGCAGATGAGGACTTAAAGGTGCTCGCCATTGATTCCTGCAAACAGGTAAACCCGGACATCCATGTTATGACCGGCCGTGTTGTCAGTGGTGACCAGTTCATCTCCAGTAAGGAGGTTAAGGAGCATCTGATCAGCACCTTCGCGGGTGACTGTGCCGAGATGGAGGGTGCTTCGATCGCACATGTTGCCTTCTTAAATCACATTCCATTTGTCATTATCCGTGCGATCTCCGATAAGGCAGATGACAGTGCTGAGATGGATTATCCTACCTTTGAACGTGAGGCTGCAAAGCATTCGGCACGGCTCGTAGAGCGGATGCTTACAAAGCTTTCCTAATTTTTCTTAATGACAAAATGCAAAAAATACCGCCATTGGATATTTTCCAATGACGGTATTTTTGTATCTATTACTTATGTGCGATATTCTATAACTGTGTTGTTACAAAGATGTCATAGATTGCCTTGATCGCTGAATCAAAATCGCTGTTCTTTACACCGATGATGATATTTAACTCGGAGGATCCCTGATCGATCATCTTCACGTTAACATTTGCGTGTGAAAGTGCTGAGAAGATTCTTCCTGCTGTTCCTCGTGTGGACTTCATGCCACGGCCTACGACTGCGATCAGCGCAAGATCGGATTCGATCTCAATGCTGTCCGGTTTTGCCATACGATGGATCGCAGAGATGACTGCCTGCTCTTTTCCTTCGAATTCCGGCTGATGTACAAAAATTGTCATGGTATCAATACCGGATGGCATATGCTCAAAGTTGATTCCGTTCTCTTCAAATGCAGATAATACCTTGCGTCCGAATCCAACCTCTGAGTTCATCATATCCTTATCGATATTTACAGATACAAAGCCCTTCTTACCTGCGATACCGGTGATGGTATATGCAGACTGGTGACAGGTACTCTCTACGATCCAGGTACCTTCATCTTCCGGTGCATTTGTGTTACGGATGTTGATCGGGATACCAGCCTTACGAACCGGGAATACCGCATCCTCGTGCAGTACGCTTGCACCCATGTAGGATAACTCACGAAGCTCGCGGTATGTGATCGTCTTGATCGGTTTTGGATTGTCAATGATTCTTGGATCAGCGATAAGGAATCCGGATACATCCGTCCAGTTCTCATAGCAGTCTGCATGTACTGCCTTTGCAACGATCGAACCGGTAATATCCGATCCACCTCTTGAGAAGGTCTTGATCGTTCCATCTGCCTTTGCACCATAGAAGCCAGGTACAACTGCATTTTCTACCTTTTCCAAACGTGCAGATAAGATCTTATCCGTGGTTTCCGCATCAAAGTTCCCCTCATCATCAAAACGGATTACTTCCGCAGAATCGATAAACTCAAAGCCAAGATAGTTTGCCATGATAATACCGTTTAAATATTCACCACGGGATGCAGCATAGTCCACGCCGGCTTTTTTCTTGAAATTCTCTTCGATCTTCGTAAACTCATCCGCTAAGGAAAGCTTCAGGTTCAGACCGTTGATGATCGTGTCATAACGATCCTTGATCTTCATCAGGGAAATACGGAAATCCTCATCCTGCTCTGCCTGTGCATAACATGCATACAGCATATCCGTTACCTTTGTATCCTTGGAATTTCTTTTTCCAGGTGCACTTGGTACTACAAATCTTCTTTTCTCGTCCGCAGTAATGATCTTTCCTACCTTGGCAAACTGCTGTGCGCTTGCTAAAGAACTACCGCCAAACTTTACTACTTTAACCATCTTTTGCTCCTCCGTCTGCAAATATACTCTTTTTGCATTGATCTATATGGTGTGGGATAACACCGTCTTCATACTGCCAGTCAGCAGTAAACTCAACTAAGAATATAGTTTATCATAAAAACTTGTCACGTCAATTACTTTTTATTCTGACTTTTTTCGTAGC
>CACZPJ010000120.1 GCA_902782995.1 uncultured Lachnospiraceae bacterium
ACGATGCGAAAAAAACATCGACATTCTATCCTGCGCAAGTTATAATATAGATATATTTGTCCTATCTGCTGGAGGCAGATACGTGTATCGGAATTATTTCGATGTATCAAGGAGGATTTTACAATGGAAAAAAATGATGCAAATGTAACCAAGCCGAAAAAGGATACAAGCAAGCTTCGGATCATATTTTCGGCGATGATTCTTTTTGTTCTGTTTATTGCAGAAGTGTATCTGATGATCCACTCATCGGATTACTTTGTCGGACTGATCACCGTCACGGTTCTAATGATCGCAGTATTATATGTACTGATCATTTCAATCGTGCAGGTGAACTTCAGGCGTGAGCAGTTACAGGATGAAGTGTTTGAAGATATATTCCGGGCAGAGAAGGCAACTTATCTGCTGCTTCGTAAGAATTTCGATGAGTTCAACGAGCGTCTGACGGAGATCGAAGACAATCTGAAGATCCCGACGGAGGAGATCATCGAGGCACAGAAGGCAGTTGCCAAGGTCAGCATCAACCGTAATAAGGAAAATACAGATGCGCTGATGAATTCAAACGATAAGCTGTTAGAGAAGATCTTTACCTTTGAGACATTATTGACACAGAACAATGATAAGATGATCGAACAGCAGAAGATGGTGGCAGAACAGGCGAATACTGAATTATTAAAACAGCAGCAGGAGACACTATCAAGATTAAAGGAATTAGAATTATCGATCCGCAATGAGATCCTTCAGTCTGTAAACCAGATCTCATCGATCCAGCCACAGGTAGTCATGGCAGCACCACAGATGCAGGTAAGTCCACAGGTACAGGAGACGGCTGTTCCGGCTGCAGCTGCAGCTACAGAGGAACCGGTATCCTTAGCAGATGCAGAAGAGAATATCGGAATGTTAGATGATATAGATTCTGAGTTGACAGGAGTGGAGGAAACAGAATCACTTGGTGACTTTGCCGAAGAACCGGAGCTTGGTTTTGATGAAGTCGATAATCTTGGATTAGACGATGAAGCCGAAGCCGCTGTCGAAGATATTCCGGTGGAAGCTGAACCGGAGATGGCAGAAGCACCGGTAGAAGAAGTAGCGGAAGACGTAGAAGTCCCGGTTGAAGAGCCGGCGAAAGCACCGGTAGAAGAAGTAGCAGAAGCCGTAGAAGTTCCAGTCGAAGAAGCCGTGGAAGTCCCGGTTGAGGAACCTGCTGAGGAGATCCCTCCGATGCCGGACTTATCTGATCCGAATAAGATGATGACCCCGGATGATATTGCAGCCCTGCTTGCAAATGTGGGAGCCGCAGAGCCGGAGGCAGCCACAGAACCGGCAGTGGAAGAACCTGCCGCAGAGCCAGCAGAAGAACCGGTAGAAGAGATTCCACCAGAAGATGAAGTGATCGAAGAAAAGCCGCCAATGCCAGACTTATCTGATCCGAACAGAATGATGACCCCGGATGACATTGCAGCTTTGCTTGCGAACATGTAAGAAGCAGTATTACTGCTTACCATGCAGTTATAAAGGGAATGAATACAATCTCAGAATGTGCCTTACGGTGCTTCTGAGATTGATTTTTTAAGAAAATGAAAAAAAGTTAAAAAAATTATAAAAAACACTTGCGTTATTTGAATTTGTATAGTACAATACTTTTTGTGTTCAGCAAATAACACATGCGCCACTAGCTCAGCTGGCAGAGCACCTGACTCTTAATCAGGGTGTCCAGGGTTCGAACCCCTGGTGGCGCACTAGAAGCACTGTTTTTACGACATTGAGGTCGTGGGGGCGGTGTTTTTTTTGTGCAAAATAAAATCTGCCGGTATATTCTACGAGAGCACGCCATAAAAACTTCCCACATATAAATTATGGGTAGTGCCACCTGAAGTACGGGATGTGCGACTGCCGATGGCGGAACATTTCGTTGGAATTGCGTGAATTTATTAGATGCCTGTTTTAGGCTCAAAGTTTGTGTACATTCGCCAGATGCACAATTATGTCGTGGTGTACGTCTGTGGCACACGCTCTCAAGATTCCTTAGTCTAGTGGGAGTAAATGCAGTCTCCAGCTAAGTTTATGATGCACGGGTGCGTCAAACGCGCTATTTACGTTTTAATAAGCTATAGATAGTGAGCTTGAACGAGCCGCGCCCGCGCAATCTTTCGCTGTCGAACGGCATGTAACTCCCACACGACACGTCATAAATCGAGTGTGTGACACAGGCGCACACCGCGGCAGAATTGTACAGATGTCGAATGAACATAAATAATCAAATGAGCCTAAAATAGGCATCAATAAATTAGCAATTCAAACGAGTTCCGCCATCGGCAGTCGCACTCCCGTATTTTAAGTAGTTCAACACAAAATAATATGTGGGAAGTTTTCATAAGTGCTCACCATGGGAAGTGCTTTCGGATACAGCAATGTTCCAGACATTTCCGGACGTCACAGAAGGAATGATAGATACACCGCATCTTTTTGCGAAAGCGTGGTTTTCTGTATGTGAAGCATGTGATCTTACATCGAAACTGCATAAAGATTCCCTTTTTTTTATTATATGAAGGTTTCGCCTGGGAATGACCAAATCGTTGGTAGACAAGGAGCCTTTTTTTTATTATAGTAATTAATAGAAAAAAGACGTCTGTTTGTGTAAGAGCAAAACAAATGGACAGGAACATTTTTTCAAAACAAAATTGCTCAGAAATGAGGTTACTATGTCAAATGCAATACAGATCGGACCGATTACAATCTATATGTATGGTCTGATGATGGGAATTGGTTTTATCAGTGCGTATCTGGTCAGCGATTACCGGGCAAAAAAGCGTGGGATGGATACCGGGATCATTTTTGGAATCCTCTGGTGTGCGATCATCGGTGGTCTGTTAGGAGCCAGAGTGCTGTACTATATTGTCGAACTGCCATCCATTCTGAAAGATCCGTCGATCTTATGGGATTTTGGAAACGGATACGTGGTATATGGCGGAATCATCGGTGGAATAGCCGGAAGCTATTTTTACTGCAAAAAGAAAAGGGTACACTTTATCGAATATTTTGATCTGGTTATGCCATCCGTTGCGCTTGCACAGGGCTTTGGACGGATCGGATGTACCTTTGCAGGATGCTGCTACGGCCGTGAGACAACACTTCCGATCGGAATCACCTATCATACGTCAGAGATCGCACCAAACGGTGTGAAGCTGCTTCCGACGCAGCCGATTTCTTCTGCCGGAGATTTCCTTTTTGCAGCGATATTATTCCTGTATGCAAGGAAAAAGAGAACAGATGGAAAGGTAGCAGCCCTGTATCTGATCCTTTACAGTGTAGGCAGATTTATCATCGAATTCTTCCGGAATGATTACCGTGGCAGCGTCGGAGTACTTTCAACTTCGCAGTTGATCTCTATTTTCATTCTTGTATTGGGAATCGTGCTCTACTGCCTCGCAGCAAGAGGAACATTTGAAAAAAATGAAGCAGTATAAGTGGACAGTCATCTCCTGTGGCATGCTTGCAGATGAGGTAAAGCAGGAATGGGAACGTGTACAGCCGGATGCGCGGCTGCTCTGGATGAAGCGGGGGCTGCATAATTCCCCACAGACTCTGCGCACCGGCGTACAGGCAATGATAGAGGAGCATCAGGACTGTGAAGCGATCCTGCTGACATATGGCTTATGTGGGAATGGTACCTGTGGACTGGTAAGCCCGCATACGAAGCTTGTGGTTCCGGCTTTCCACGATTGTATTCATCAGTTATTACATGATGTGGATAAGGATCGTGAAAAAGAGTCTTCATCGTGGAAAAAGAAGATGCAGACCGGGCATTATTATCTGACAAGAGGATGGACGTTAGATGAGGAAGCAATCTATCAGCAATCCTGTCTGATCTTAAGAAAATATGGTGAAGAACGTGGAAAAAGTATCTTACGGGAGATGTATCACGGATATACAGATATGGATGTAATAGAAACAGGAGCCTATGATATGGCTCCTGTTCTGGAATATGCCGCGAAGGCAGCAAGGATCAATCCGATGAAGGTAAACAGCGTAAAGGGTTCGACAGATGTCTTACATAAGCTGCTTACCGGAAACTGGGATCAGGACTTTATCGTGTTAGATCCCGGAGAAGAATTAACGTTACAGCACTTTCTGATGCATGTGTGAGCGATTTCGGGATTCATCGTTCTTTCTTTCGTCTCTTGAAATGATCATCTTACAGATCGGATTGCCGATCGAAGAGAACTTTTCCTCATATTCGGTCATAATATTGCCCTCATTCATCTTATCATCATGGTGCAGGTCGTAGGTGTATGCATCGAGATTCCAGCCTGCTTCCTTTACTTCTTCTAAGGAAAAATCAAAGAGTGGACGGTTATCGGTTTTGAACTCCAGATGACCGTCTTTTTTTAATATCTGATCATAGCGTGCTAGAAATTCGCGGGAAGTCAGACGGCGTTTTGCGTGGCGGTCCTTTGGCCATGGATCGGAAAAGTTCAGATAGATCTGATCTAATTCACCGGCTTCAAAGATCTCCGGAAGAATCTCCGCATTGATGCACAGGAAACGGACATTCGCAAGCGGGTTCTCGTCCATTTTCTGAAGCGCGCGGTAAAGCACGCTGCCGTAGCGTTCGACACCGATGTAGTTGATGTCCGGGTGAAGGGCTGCAAGATCCATTAAAAAGCGTCCCTTGCCCATACCGATCTCCATGGCGATCGGGTTGTTGTTGCCGAATATCTCATGCCAGTGTCCTTTGTGTTCCGTATAATCTAAAATGCAGTATTCGCTGTTTGCGATCGCATCAGCGGCTGCCGGAATATTTCTTAATCGCATAAAAGTCTCCATTCTGTTTTATTAATTTGGATTTGCATATAATAATTCCATTAAGCAATTTTATCTGCAAGCAGCTATATTGCTTAATGGAATTATTATAGCATATTGTGAAAGGATATAGTAGATGTCATCAGAAAAGTGTTGCGTAGCATTTTACATAAGTCTATACTAGAAGTATTCAGTAGTTTTTTGACACAACTTGCGATGCGCATTCATTGTGCGCAGAAATGAGGATCAGGATGAAGAAATGGAAAAAATTGCAGTGTGCAGCACTTGCAGTGATCTGTGCAGTATGTACACTTTCGATAGAGCCTGTTACTACACAGGCAGCGGATTACTGGCCGGAGGGACCGGAGGTGGAATCACCGAATGCGATCGTCATGGAGATGGACACCGGAACGGTATTATATGAGAAGAACAGCCATGAGCAGCATTACCCGGCGAGTATCACGAAGATTATGACAACGCTGTTGGCATTAGAGAATTCATCGATGGACGAGGTCGTTACCTTTTCAAAGGATGCCGTCTATAAGACAGAGGGATCGAGCATCATGCGTGATGTTGGGGAAGAGATGACGATGGAACAGTGCCTGTATGCGATCATGCTGAATTCATCGAATGAGAGTGCTTATGCGGTCGCAGAACACGTAGGTGGCAGTGTTGAGAAGTTTGTAGGCATGATGAATGACCGGGCGGCTGAGCTGGGATGTACCGATACACATTTTAACAATCCGCATGGTCTGACAGACCCGGAGCACTATACGAGCTGCTATGATATGGCACTGATCGCCAAGGAAGCCTATAAGAACGAGAACTTCCGTATCATCACCGGAACAGCCCGTTATACGATTCCACCGACGAATAAGCATTCCGAAGAGACACCGCTTCAGAATCATAACGAGATGCTGTATCCGTTTCGTACCCTGAAGTACCGGTATGAATATTGTACCGGTGGTAAGACAGGATATACGGAGGCAGCAAACAGTACCCTTGTTACCTTTGCAGAGAAGGACAATATGAAGCTGGTCTGTGTCATTATGAATGCACAGTCACCATCACAGTGGAACGATTCGATCAATCTATACAATTACTGCTTTGATAACTTTCAGGTTTTAAATGTGGCAGAGAACGAGACGCGGTTTGATGATGACAAGATCGATACCGGTTCTTTAAATGTCAACGAATCTTATGCGAAGTTAGATAAAGAGGGTGTCATCATTCTGCCAAAGACGGCTGAGTTTAAGGAAGCAGAGCCGAAGATCAATTATGATAAGAAGGAAAAGGATGTGATCGCATCCCTGAATTATACATTTGCCGGACACGATGTCGGTGGTGCTGATATTGTATGCACCGGTGCACAGATCGAACCATTTGCATTCGACAATCTGGAGAAAAATACAGAGGCAGGAACCGAGACCGTTCCGACAGAGAAAAAGGACAAGAAGGTGTTCCAGATCAACGTCGGACTGATCGTTAAGATCGTGCTTGCAGTTGCAGGTGTAATTCTACTGATCTGGCTGCTCAAGAAGTTCATAGATAACTTCTATCTGATCAAGCGGAAGCTCTTTTCAAAATCCAGCGGTAGCGGAAGACGGTACCGCATGATTAAGAACAGCCGCAAGTACAGACGCAGGAGAAAAAAGAGATGGTAATGTCCTGATCGCACTAAAAATACAAGAAAAGATACAAAATAATAAAAATACGACAATTTTCAAACCGGAAATTGTCGTATTTTCTGTTATAGGACATTTGCAAAAAGAAGATAAAATATCAAAAAATATTCAAACAATAATCAAATATTCTGATAATTAGAATTTAATCCTTTGGAAGAAGACCTTGCAGTGCGGATTGCAGACGCGCTTTTTCGTGCGTGTAAAAGAGCAGTCCATTGCAGGTAGGAACGATCGTCTCATAGTGATTTTCAAAGGTAATGGAGCTTGTGATGAGGTGGATCAGGTAATCGTGCATGGACGGATGGATCTTTAAAAACACCGTGTCACAGTCATCGAGAGAGGACACAGAGGTCTTAGCAGTGGCAAGCAGAGCCTTCAACTCCCGTTCCTGATCGAGCTGTTCGGAGGTCTTATTGATAATGTAATATCCACGTTCGTCCTTTGGCATATCCATCGCCTTGATCGCACGCTGAACCTGTTTGGTCAGGGCGGCAGATGCCGGATACAGAGACTGGAAATAGCTCATAAAATCCGATGCCTGCTTAAAGTGTTCGTTGCATCCCTTCTCAAGAACTTCGGTGACGAGAATCCGGCGGATGATCTTCTGGCACTGTTCTCTGGATGGGTTCTTATGTGATGGTGTTTCGCTCATGGTGGCTCCTTTCTCTATCAGGCTAAGTATACGACAGACACTGGATCGTTACAACCGGAAAATGGCAGAATTTGTGCATGTAGTCAAATTGACAGGTGGCAAAAATAGACTTATACTAACGATGAATCAATCAATATTGCATCTTTGAGAGGGGAAAGCTATGAATCAGAAAAAAAGAGATGAAATATTACCTGAGATTGAACGTCTGATGAAGGAAAACGGAGGGATCGTCAAGGCATCCCAGCTATATCCGCTCGGACTGACTTTCCGGATGGTTCAGGGGCTGGTACAAAAGGGAGTGTTAGACCACGTAAAAAGCGGCTATTATTCCATGAATTATGAACAAAAATCAGAAGAAGCGATCATCTGCGGAATGTTTCCCGATGGGATTCTTACGATGGACAGTGCACTATACTATTATGGCTATATCAGTGAACGCCCGTTTACGTGGAGTATTGCGGTGAGTAAGAATACTTCCAAATCACGTTTTAAAATAGAATATCCGGTGATCCGTCCGTATTATACGGAGCCGGAGGTCTTAGAATCCGGTGTCAGCCGGATACAGACAGAGAGTGGGGAGATGAAGATCTACGGAAAAGAGCGTCTGATCTGTGATTGTCTGAAATATGAAGACCGTTTAGAGAAGGATGTGTTAAAGCGGGCACTGCTTTCCTATATTCAGGAGGAAAAGAAAGATATTGCTGCCCTGATGGAATATGCAAGAGCAAGAAAGGTACTGACAAAGGTACAAAACAGGATCGGAGTGTGGTTGTAATGTCAGAGTCAGC
>CACZPJ010000121.1 GCA_902782995.1 uncultured Lachnospiraceae bacterium
AGTGCCTAGTTCCGGAATCGAACCAGAGACACGAGGATTTTCAGTCCTCTGCTCTACCAACTGAGCTAACTAGGCATCTTTGCAACTTTACTTGTCGCAACAAAAACAATTTTACTTGATAAAGTGTTTTTTGTCAATACTATTTTCATTTTTTTATTTTAAAATTGCCAGAGCGGATACACCGCATAATCTTCCACTCCGCGAGGTGCGCATCTTAATTTTTTGTTGTATAGGAATTCCAACGGAATTTCCTATACAGTGAAAAAAGACTGTCATACGAACCGGGAAGTCCCAGCATATGACAGTCTAAAATAAAGTGTACGCATCGTTGCGTAAAAGCGGATTTATTTACTTCCGATAAGATATTTACTCTTCCAGTAATGTGAATGCACCGGTTAAATCCTTTAACTTGTCAGCCTGGGCTGCAAGCTCTTCACTGCTTGCAGAGCTCTCCTCTGCCATTGCGGTATTTTCCTGGATAACTGCGGCAATCTGGTTTGCAGCCTGGGAGATCTGGGAAAGAGCCTCTGACTGCTGTTCGGATGCGGCAGAAATCTCTGCAATATTGGTAACCAGCTCGTTTGTCTTATCCACAGATTCTAAAAGCTTAGAAGCAGTCTCATCTACGACAAGCTTTCCATCATCTACTGCATTCATTGCCTGAAGGATCAACTGGCTGGAATTCTTTGCAGCTTCTGCACTCTGTGCGGCAGGTGTACCAACCTGTGTTGCAACGACTGCAAAGCCCTTTCCGGCATCACCGGCTCTGGCAGCTTCGATCGAAGCATTCAACGCAAGCAGGTTTGTCTGGGATGCAATATCATTAATGGTATTGATAATCGAGCTGATCTGCTGTGAGTTTTCATTAATGGTCTCCATTGCCTGAACAACCTTCTGCATCTGGTCGTTGCTCTGCATAATGTCTTCACCAACAACCTTCGCCAGTTCATTTGCAGAATTTGCATATTCAGCGTTTTTATTTACCTGTTCTGATACATTTAAAATTGTACTCTGTAATTCATCAACCGAGCTTGCCTGATCTGTTGCACCTTCCGTAAGGGACTGTGCACCCTCTGAAATCTGTGCGGAATTAGAAGCAACCATTTCAGAAGCTTCATTGATTTCATGGAGCGTATGGGACATATCCTTTAATACCGTAGCAAGGGCAGATTCAATTTCTTTAAAATCACCGACATGATTTGCTTCCGGCTGGACAGTGAAATTACCGTCAGCCATTTCGCTTAATCCATGCGCAATATCTGCAATGATCTCTTTTAAGCGGACAGCCATCTCAGAGAATGTATTCGCAAGCTGACCGATCTCATCTTTATACTCTGCCTTAAGGGAAACGGAAAAATCACCTTCTGCAAGCTGTGCGGCACCTTCTACAACCGCATCAAGCGGGCGGATATACCGCATCAGAAGACGTCTGCTGATAATGATAATGACAATTAAGGTGGCAACTGCCATAAGAACCATTAAAACAACAAGGACAACCGTACTCTTATTCAAATCCACTTTTGAAAGCGCACTTGCTGCCCACCAGGTCTGACCGGCTGCCTGGATTGGTGCAAAGTAGCGGACAATATGGGAACCGTTATCTTTTTTCGTGCTGACATGGAAGCTTTCACCCTTATCCATTCCAGCCTGGATTTTGGCGTAATCCTTTGCAGAGATCAGATCCTGTAAGGACTGACCGATATATTCGTCGGACTCGCTGTCATAGACCATCATTCCATCCGTATTGTAGATATCTACATACATACTCGGATATTTGGAATCTGTGGAACGTAAGGAACTGAAAGAATCAACATTAATATCTACAAGGATAACACCCTGTGTCTCATTGTTATATACGATCGGGAAGGATGCGCTGACCATCGTAATTCCCTGATCTTCGTATGGTTCGGTAAAGCAGTCCTGCTGTGTTGTAGCGGCGTTATTGTAATAATCCTCAGCACCATAGGAGGAATAGCTTCCATAGCTTTGAACGTTACCATTTTTCGCATCATCTTCGCTTACATATACTGTATAATCCTTAATGGCAGGATCAAATGCATCCGGTTCAAAGAATACACCGACACCTGCAATACCGTCACTGTTTGATGCTGTCGATGCGGCAACACTGATCAGGAATTCTTCTATCTTCTTATTCATTTCCTGAAGTTGCACATCATAAACTGCACTTTTGGCAGTCTCACCATTGTAACCGTTTTTAGCAAACTCATCGTAACGGTCAACCATATAATTCTGTATCATCGTAGCAGTATCTGCTGCTGTTGTCACAACACTTTGTACCATCAGACCATTTTCGGTGGCGATTCCTTCGAATTCGCTGTTTACCGTTTTATTCAGGGATCTTCCGGCCAAAGCAGCACTGATTGCGATTAAGAGCGTCAGACACACGACAAGCAATACAGCAACCGCAACTGAGATTTTGTAGGATAAGCTCCTATTCCGAAAGTTCTCAACGGCACTTTCCGCTTTTCCGCCTTGTGAATACGTTTTCTTTTGTTTGTTTTTTTCTTTTGTCATTTTCATAAATAACCTCTTTCTGCTAAATAGCACAATACACATACCTCCGGTATGTATTAGTATCATTGTATGACTTTATTCGACAATTTACA
>CACZPJ010000122.1 GCA_902782995.1 uncultured Lachnospiraceae bacterium
CTGACAAAGGATGATGTTATGAACATCTATACCGGTCAGACAACCACCTGGGACGCCGTAGCAAAATAATCACCAGACAGATATCAGACCCGGCATATGACAATGCAGCACAAAAGGAATACCAATTTCCGGTGCTGCATTTTGTATAAAGTGATATTAGGTAGGATTGTGAAAATGCGCAGCATGGAACAATCCGTAAGACATCACGTGTATTCAATATGATATAGGGAAAAGAGGGTAAGTGTAGATGAATAATAATAAGAAAGAAAAAATAATGCAGGGCGTATTTCTTGTTACCGCATGTGTTTCCATCCTTGCAGTTGCTTTGATCTGTTTCTTCCTGTTTGTAAACGGATTTCCGGCAATGAAAGAAATTGGATTAAAGAATTTCCAGCTCGGTAAGGTATGGAAACCGGGAAATAAGAAGTTCGGTATTTTCCCTATGATCTTAGGAAGTATCTATGTAACTGCCGGGGCACTGGTAATCGGTGTTCCAATCGGAATCCTGATGGCGGTTTTTATGGCGAGATTTTGTCCGAAGAAGTTACATAAGATCATCAAACCGGCAGTAGATCTTTTAGCAGGTATTCCGTCGATCGTATATGGATTCTTTGGACTGATCGTTTTAGTTCCTTTTGTAAGAAATCACTTTACCGGAGATGGAAACAGTATTTTTACCGCTTCTATCTTACTTGGAATCATGATCCTTCCAACGATCATCAGTGTTTCGGAATCTGCGATCCGTGCAGTCCCGGACAGCTATTACGAAGGTTCGCTCGCATTAGGAGCAACCCATGAAAGAAGTGTATTTCTGGCAGTCGTACCGGCAGCAAAGTCGGGAATCCTTGCAGCGGTCATCTTAGGTGTCGGCAGGGCGATCGGTGAGACAATGGCAGTTATGATGATAGCCGGCAATCAGCCGCGTGTGCCGAACAGTATTTTTCAGGGTGTCCGTACGCTGACAACGAATATCGTTATCGAGATGGGTTATGCGACAGATCTGCACAGAGAGGCACTGATCGCAACCGGAGTCGTATTAGTTGTTTTCATATTACTGATCAACCTGACATTTTCCGTGATCAAAAGGAGGTCGAGCAAGGCATGAATAAAAAGGAAGAAAAAGCGATCAACAGACTGTCCGTTTCCGATCGTGTCCGTACCTATCTGCATCATCCGGGATCCCTTATCTTATGGCTTCTCGTCGTGATCGCAGCAATCGCAACACTGGGAGTGCTCTTTTATCTGATCGGATATATTCTGATACATGGTATCCCATATCTGACACCGGATCTGTTCGCATGGAAGTATGATTCGGATAATGTATCCATGATGCCGGCAATTATCAATACGATCCTTATGACACTGATCTCACTTGTGATCGCAGTTCCGTTTGGAATCGGCTCTGCTATTTACTTAGTTGAATATGCAAAGCGTGGCAATAAGTTAGTCAGTGTGATCCGTGTGACGGCAGAGACATTGACCGGTATACCATCGATCATCTATGGTCTGTTTGGAATGTTGTTCTTCGTTACTTATCTGAAATGGGGGTATTCCATGATCGCAGGTGCATGCACGTTAGCCATTATGGTGCTTCCGGTTATTATGCGTACCACCGAAGAGGCACTGATCGCAGTACCGGATTCTTACCGGGAAGGCAGCTTCGGACTTGGAGCCGGAAGACTCCGTACGGTATTCAAGATCGTACTTCCGGCAGCAGTTCCGGGAATCATGTCCGGTATCATACTCTCCATCGGACGAATTGTCGGAGAGACAGCAGCATTGATCTACACCTCCGGAACGATCGCAGATGTCGCGTTAAATCCGATGAATTCCGGACGAACCTTAGCAGTCCATATGTATTCGCTTTCGAGAGAGGGACTGCATACGGATCAGGCAAACGCAACAGACGTGGTACTTCTGATTATCGTATTCCTGATTAATGGAATATCCGGACTGGTATCAAGAAAATTTATCAAAGGAGAACAAGAAGCATGATCGGGAAAAAGGAAAAAATAGAGAAAATGGCAGCAGAAAGCAAGTTTGCCGTAAAGAATCTGGATCTGTATTATGGTGACTTTCATGCATTAAAGGACATTAACCTGAATCTGGAAGCAAATGAGATCACCGCATTTATCGGGCCAAGCGGCTGCGGTAAGTCTACCTTTTTAAAGAGCTTAAACCGTATGAACGATCTCGTTGAGGGATGCCGGATCACCGGTGATGTGCGGTTAGACGGTATCGATATTTATGGAGAGATGGATGTGACGACCCTCAGAAAAAGAGTAGGTATGGTATTCCAGAAGCCGAACCCATTTCCAATGAGTGTCTATGACAACATTGCATACGGACCAAGAACACACGGTATCCACAACAAGGCGAAGTTAGATGAGATCGTTGAGACATCCTTAAGAAACGCAGCAATCTGGGATGAATTAAAGGATCGTTTGAAAAAGAGCGCACTGGGACTTTCCGGTGGACAGCAGCAGAGACTTTGTATTGCAAGAGCATTGGCAGTACAGCCTGAGGTAATTCTGATGGACGAACCAACTTCAGCCCTAGACCCGATCTCAACCTCGAAGATCGAAGATCTTGTTATTGATCTGAAAAAGGATTATACGATCATCATGGTTACACATAACATGCAGCAGGCAACACGAGTATCCGATAAGACAGTTTTCTTCTTATTGGGAGAGATCGTGGAAAGCGGTGTAACCGAGAAACTGTTCTCCATGCCACAGGATAAGCGTACAGAGGATTATATCACAGGACGTTTTGGCTAAAACAGAAGTTTATTTTGTAAATATTGTGCCTGCGACGCAAAGTATGCAGGTGCGAAAGGAAGGTATGGTTATTATGAGAAATCGATTTGACAGACAGTTAGCACAGTTAAATGAGGAATTAATCGAGATGGGAAGCCTGATCGAGAAGGCGATCGAGATGGCAGTTTC
>CACZPJ010000123.1 GCA_902782995.1 uncultured Lachnospiraceae bacterium
GCAAGGTCACCGCTGTCCATACGGATGCCGTAATAGGTCAGTGGAATGCCGGCTTCGCGCATCTCGGTAAAGACACGGATGGCGTTTGGCATACCGGATTTTAAGGTATCATAGGTATCAACTAAGAGAATGCATGCGCCCGGATAGAGCTTTGCATAGGTCTTAAATGCCGTGTATTCATCCGGGAAGCTCATGATCCAGCTGTGTGCATGGGTACCGAGTACCGGAACGTCAAACATCTGGCCGGCTAATACATTGGAAGTTCCCTTACAGCCACCGATCACGGCAGCTCTTGCACCATAGGTACCGGAATCCGGTCCCTGGGCACGCCGGAGTCCGAATTCCATCACGCCATCGCCCTTAGCAGCATAGCAGACGCGCGCAGCCTTAGTTGCGATCAGACTCTGGTGGTTGATGATATTAAGAACCGCAGTTTCAATTAACTGGGCTTCCATGATCGGTGCGACAACCTTTACTAACGGCTCGCGCGGGAAAACAAGTGTGCCTTCCGGGATTGCGTAGATGTCACCGGAAAAATGGAAGTTACTCAGATATTCCAGAAAGTCCTCATCGAAGATCTTAAGGCTTCGCAGATAGGAAATATCTTCTTCGTCAAAGTGAAGGTTTTTAATATAGTCGATCATCTGGTCGAGTCCGGCGCAGACTGCATATCCGCCATCGCATGGATTGTTGCGGTAGAAAGCGTCGAACACGGCGATGTCCTTATTGCCGGATTTGAAGTAACCCTGCATCATGGTCATCTCATAGAGATCGGTTAATAACGTAAGATTTAATGTACTCATAATAGAATCCTTCCTACCATATAAATGGTAAATGATTATGGATATTATAACCACGTTGCCTTGCTTTTGTAAAGAAAAAGCATCTTTTCCTTGTAATGGAATCACACTTTTGTTACAATGAACTGGAATCAAATTATATACCACGGAGGATTTAGTTATGAGTGAAGAAAATTACAATGAAAATGTAACAGGGGTTGAAACAGAAACCGTCAGCGGAAGCGTTGTGGAGACAGAAAATGCCGGCAAGGGTATGGGAATCGCATCTTTAGTACTTGGTATTATTTCACTGGTACTTTCATGTATATGGTACATTTCCATTCCATGTGCGATCGTAGGTATTATTCTTGGTGTATTACAGAATAAGAAGAATAAGATTGGTCTTGCAACCGGCGGTATCGTATGCAGCATTATCGGTATTGTACTCTGCATTCTTCTGATTGTTTTAGCAGTTGCATTGGTTGGTGCAATAGGTATGAGCGGTCTTATGAACGCAATGTAAGGATCAGAGTTAGGAGAAATATATGTACGAAGAATGGAAGGAAAACGGACAGGAGAATACGAACGAACAGACAGCAGGAGAACAGTCCGGACAGTCTGCGTATACTTATACAGCAGATGAACAGCAGACGGCCGGAGATACTGCGTATACTTATACAGCAGGTGGACAGCAGACGACCGGAGATACCGCGTACAGTTACAGTGAGCCACAGGCAGAGACGGTAGAACCGGGTGTGGGATTTGGTATTGCATCCCTGGTACTTGGTATTATCTCACTGGTATTGTTCTGCTCCTGTATCAATATCCCGTTTGCAATACTGGCGATCATATTTGGTATTATCCAGCTGGTACGCGGCAGCGGAAAAGGTCTTGCGATCGGTGGACTGATCACCTCTGCATTATCGATCATTGCGCTGGTTATTTTCTGGGTAGTCGTAGGTGTTCATATGCCGGAGTTTTCCGATATGTCGGATATTGATTCCTTTATGGAGGAATATCAGAGAGAATATAATCAGTATTATGATGATTTTGAGAACGATTTTCATTCAGATGACGAGGATGATACGTTCTGATTGTTTTATTTAGAAGGGATCAGCATGTAATCACAGATGGCTTCCTGCATTGGTTTATGCATTTTGCATGACACAGTGCAGGAAGTTTTTGCTTCTGGGAAGTTCTTAATTTTTTCTTAAGATGTAAAGCACACTTGACATGGCGGCAATGCTGGAATATAATCTGTTGTAAAGTTGACTTTACATAAAAGTGGATGGGAGAAAGAGATGGAAGAAATATTAAAAGTAGAGGGCCTTGGAAAGACCTTTACATTGTCGAAGAAACAGCAGAAGCTGGAAAAGACAAATGAAAAGAAACGTGTAGCAGTAAACAATCTGTCTTTTACCGCATATAAGGGAGAAGTATTCGGACTGTTAGGACCAAACGGTGCAGGTAAGACGACAACGCTTAGGATGCTGGCAACACTGATCAAGCCGGATCAGGGCGATGCGATTGTAGATGGCAGCAGTGTAGTGAAGGAGCCGGAAGCTGTCCGCAATAAGATCGGATTTCTGACAAGTGAACTGAAGCTTGAGGAGTTTTTTACACCGAATTATCTGTATGATTTCTTTTCCGATCTGCACGGGGTAGCACCGGAGCTTCGGGAGCAGCGTAAGAAGGTGCTGTTTGACCGGTTCGGGATCTCGGAATTTGCAGAGGTAAAGGTAGGTAATCTGTCAACCGGTATGAAGCAGAAGACGTCCCTTGTGATCTCTATGGTACATGATCCGGACATCATTATTTTCGATGAACCGACGAATGGACTAGACATCATTACCGCTAAGGTTGTAACGGACTTTTTACTGGAACTGAAAAAGGAAGGAAAGAGCGTGATCGTTTCTACACATATCTTCAGCCTGATCGAGAAGATCTGTGATCGTGTCGGAATTATTGTCAATGGTTCGATGATTGTCTGTGATGATCTGGATACGATCCGTGCAGGCAGGACGTTAGAAGAGCGGTTTTTTGAGATTTATGAAGAAACGGTGGGTGAGGGAGCATGAAAAATAATATTTTAACAATTATAAAAAAGGAATTTGTCCGTTTTTTCGGAGATAAGAGACTTGTTTTTACCACGATTCTTCTGCCGGGTATTATGATCTATGTATTGTATACCTTTATGGGGAAGGGACTGATGACACAGTTTGAAACATCCGATGACTATGTATATCAGATTGCAGTCGAAAATATGCCGGAGAGCATGAAAAATGTGCTTACCTTAGATGGAAAGGCAGAGATCGATGATATTATGGTGGATGAGGAAAGCGATACGAAGCAGGAGATCGAAGAACAGAATAAGGATCTTCTGATCGTGTTCCCGGAGGCATTTGACGAGAAGGTGGCTTCTTATGACTCAGTATCAGGAGAAGTGGCACCGCAGATCGCGATGTATTATAATTCCACGAGAACCGAGTCCTACACTTCTTATCAGATGATGACAGAACTGTTTGACAGCTATGAGTCTACATTGGCGAATAAGTTTGACATCAACAGTGGGGACGCAGATTACGATATGGCATCCGATAAGGATGAGACCGGTAAGTTCTTCTCCATGATGTTTCCGATGCTGATGATGATGTTCTTATACAGCGGATGTGTTGCTATTGCACCGGAATCCATTGCAGGAGAAAAGGAACGTGGAACGATCGCGACGCTTTTAGTTACGCCGATCAAGCGGAGCCAGCTTGCAGTCGGCAAGATCGTAAGCTTAAGTGTGATCGGGCTCTTAAGCGGTCTTTCAAGCTTTATCGGTACGATCCTGTCCCTTCCATCCCTGATGGGCGGTACGGGAGATACGATGAATGCAAGTGTGTATCAGGTATCGGATTATGTCTTACTGTTACTTGTAATCTTATCTACGGTACTTGTCATGGTTGCGGCAATGTCCCTGCTTTCCGCTTTTTCTAAGAGTGTGAAGGAAGCCGGAACAAGCATTATGCCGCTTATGGTAGTTATTATGGTGGTTTCGATCACTTCCATGTTCGGCAATGGCGCACCGTCAGAACCATACTGGTATCTGATCCCGTTCTATAACAGTGTACAGTGCATGAATGGTGTATTCTCCTTTACTGTTGTGCCGCTTCATATCATTATTACGGTGATCAGCAACGTGATCTATACGATCCTGCTTGCCGGCGGACTTGCCAAGGTCTTTGACAGCGAGAAGATCATGTACCTCTAAAGTCGAAAAATGGTATTTGTTGACAGATGTACGTTACTGTGTTAAAGGGAATGTATCATACTTAGGAGGTTATGAAAATGGGAGTTGCATCATTAGTATTAGGTATTATTGCAGTTGTGATCGGTTTATTTGCCGCTGGATATCTTGGATGGCTTGGAGCAATCCTTGCAATCATCGGTATCATCTTAGGGGCCCTTGGTAAGAAGAACCCGGAAAAGAATGGTCTTGCAACAGCAGGACTTGTATTATCGATCATCGGACTTGTTTTATGTCTGCTTCTTTACATCGCATGTATCGCATGTGTTGGTGGACTTGCAGCAATGGCATAATCGATATTGCTTAAGAAAAGGCTTTTGTGGGGATCCTCACAAAAGCCTTTTGGTATATATGGGAGGAACTATGTGTTTATATCTGGATCTGGGAGTGATCAGGCTGCCGTCTTACGGTGTGATGATCACGATCGGTATCGTTCTTGCGAATCTGCTTGCAATCTTATTATGTAAAAGATACCGGCTCGATGGAAACGACTTTATTATTTTAGAAGCCTATGCCTTTCTGGGCGGATTTCTTGGAGCAAAGCTTTTATATCTGGTGGTATCTTTTTCACAGATTGACTGGGGAAGGATTCTTGAATTCGAATATTTTAACGAACTGATGCAGGGTGGATTCGTATTCTATGGCGGTCTGCTTGGCGGGATCGCGGCTATCTTTTTGGCAGGGCGGCTGCACCGTATTAAGGCAGCTTCCTATGTCAGACATATGATGGGGCTGATCCCGGTGATTCATGGCTTTGGACGGATCGGCTGCTTTCTGGCAGGCTGCTGTTATGGCAGACCATATGAGGGAAGGCTTGCGGTTATTTTTCCGGAGGGGTCGCTCGCTCCATCCGGTATCCCGCTGTTTTCGGTACAGATTGTAGAAGCATTGCTTTTATTTTTGCTGGCGGCATTTATTCTGGTGGCAGACTGGAAGTGGCAGGTATCGTATACGGTTGAACTGTATCTTGGTATCTATGGGATCATAAGGTTTGTACTGGAATATTTCCGCTATGACGCGGTGCGGGGAAGTCTTTGGATTTTCTCAACTTCGCAGTGGATCAGCATCGGGCTGATGCTTTGGGCGGTTATCAGTGTGGCTGCTAAGATAACTAAAAGTAATGATAGAAATATATAATTTGTATAAATCAGAGCGTATTTCATACTAGACAAATAAAAAATGCTGTACTACAATAGGAGAAAATAATAAACATCAAGAAAGTTATAACGAAAAGTTATAATATTTCCTAATTGATACGATGCGAGGAAGAATGGAGGAAGTTTATCATGGAAAAGAAGGACTTAGACTGGGCAAATCTTGGCTTTGGCTATATCAAGACAGATAAGAGATATGTGTCCAATTACAAGAACGGAGCATGGGATGATGGAGCATTGGTAGATGATGCGAATATCGTATTAAATGAGTGTGCAGGTGTATTCCAGTATGCACAGACCGTATTTGAAGGATTAAAGGCATATACAACCGAAGACGGACATATCGTATGTTTCCGCCCGGACTTAAATGCAAGCCGTCTTGCTGATTCTGCCAGAAGACTTGAGATGCCGGTATTCCCGGAAGACCGTTTTGTGGATGCAATCGTTGAATTAGTCAAAGCAAACGCAGCATACGTTCCACCATATGGTTCAGGAGCAACCTTATATGTCCGTCCGTATATGATGGGTACGAACCCTGTTATCGGTGTTAAGCCGGCAGATGAATATCAGTTCAGAGCATTTGTTACACCGGTAGGTCCATACTTCAAGGGTGGTGCTAAGCCGCTTACGATCCGTGTCAGTGACTTCGACCGTGCAGCACCAAACGGAACAGGTATGATCAAGGCAGGACTGAACTATGCAATGAGCTTACATGCAATCGTAACTGCACACGCAGATGGTTATGATGAGAACATGTACTTAGACCCGAAGACAAGAACAAAGGTAGAAGAGACCGGTGGAGCAAACTTCATCTTCATCACAAAGGATGGCAAGTTCGTAACTCCGAAGTCAGATTCTATTTTACCATCTATCACACGTCGTTCCCTGATGTATGTTGCAGAGCATTATCTTGGAATGGAAGTAGAGCACAGAGAAGTATACTTCGACGAACTGAAGGACTTCGCAGAGGCAGGACTTTGCGGAACAGCAGCAGTTATCTCTCCGGTTGGCAAGATCGTAGATCATGGCAAGGAGATCTGCTTCCCAAGTGGAATGACAGAGATGGGACCTGTGATCAAGAAGCTGTATGATACCTTAACCGGTATCCAGATGGGTCGTATCGAAGCTCCGGAAGGATGGATCAAGACAATCTGCTAATGATAATTTGAAAATGAAATCAATGCAATATATGATATTGCAAAGTAAAGACGACCGGGATGATATATTCCCGGTCGTTTTTTGCGGTATAGGAAAATCCGTTAGAATCCCAGTACGATGCACACCTTTTCGTCACCTGTAAGATAAAAATATGGAAATAGTATGGCACAGACAGGGGCAGCCATGTATAATAAAAGCAGCAATGGGAGAACACGTAACATAACACAAAAGGATGGAGAGATTTATGAAAAGAATGAAAAAGCTATGTTTTCTTTTAGCGGCAGCACTTTTATTACAGGATGCCATGCCGGTAACAGCAACGGAACAGGTAGAGCTTGAAACAGAAGCATCAGAGCCTGCAACCGAAGTACAGGAAGAGCAGGCACAGCCGGAAACCGAAACCGAAACCGGGACTGCCGACGGAGCTGCGGAAACGGATCAGACGGATCAGCAGATAGAAGAACTCGATTATATCAAGGGACGTCCGCTGACCGAGGAGGAGATTGCCGCGCAGCGGGCACATGAGCCGGAGCATTTATCTGAGCATACACAGGTGTTTGAGGAAACACCGGCTGCTGATTTTTCCGATGAAGCGGATGCATGTGGAGCACTAGAAAGCAGCTATGATCCAAGAGGGAAGAATCTGGTCACACCGGTAAAGGATCAGGAGGATTCCCAGTGGTGCTGGTCATATGCCCTGATGTCTGCGGCAGAGACATCGATGTTAAAGGAGGGACTGACCACAGATCCGAATATCGATCTTTCGGAAGGTGCACTTGTATACTATTTTTATCACATGGATCAGATCTCAAACCCGTTATCTTTAACGACGGGGGATCAGAATAAGTATCTGTACAGTGTAAACAGTACGATCGACTATATGGGAAATACACGTTTTGCAGGTCTGTTTTTATCGGAATGGGCAGGCGTGAAGAGTGAAAGCGTTTACCGGCTCTCGGATGCGCAGGCAGGGAAGAACGCTGATACTGCCAGTGCGTTTACCGGCAATCAGGCAGTGTTAAGGGATCTTCGCTATATTGCAAATGACAGGGAAGAGGTAAAGCGCGCGATCAAGGAATTCGGCAGTGTGACCGCAGCAGTCTATATGGACACCTGGAATTACTTTAACTATGATACGGCTGCATTCTGCTGTCCGGAGGATGGAGTCTCTACCAACCACGAGATCACACTGGTTGGATGGGATGACACGTATTCGAAGGAGAACTTTCTCGATGCATCTGCGGTGACAACGGATGGTGCATGGATCGTAAAAAACAGTTGGGGCAGTGAATACTGGGGCGATAACGGATATTTTTATATTTCTTATGAAGATAAATCCCTTTTTCCGATGACAGCATTAAGTATGCAGAGTGCTTCAAATTACAAGCATAATTATTTTTACGACGGAAGTACGAATACAAATAACGAAGCGGTGTTTAATGGAGGAATGATCGCAAATGAATTTGTCGCATCTGCGAATCCATCCGGTGCGGAGCGTTTAGATGCAGTCAGTGTGGTTCTTGGCAGTACAAATGTAGATTACAGTGTTCAGATCTACCGGAATCTGACGGATGCATCCGATCCGTTAAGCGGCACGCCGGCATTGTCGGAACCGGTGATGGGAAGTACGACCTATGGAGGACTCTATACGATCCCGCTGTCTTCACCGGTTTATCTGAAGGAAGGGGAACGCTTTGCAGTTGTAATCACACTTTCGGCAAAGAATGCACCGTATGTGTACTATGGAGTGGAAGAAAGCTGGAATTATGGCTGGATTCAGAATATTGCGGCAAATGCGGCAGGACAGAGCCTTGCCTATGACGTGAGACAATTTGGCGGCTGGAAGGATCTGGCATCATCGGAAACTACGGAATGCGCACGTATCAAGGCATATACGAATGATGTAAAATGTTACAAAGTCACTTATAAAAATGGCAGCAAGGTACTTTCCACACAGTCTGTGATCGAAGGACAGAGTGCAGAGAATCCGAAGAACTTACAGAAAAAAGGGTATCTTTTTTCATGGAGTACCTCGAATAAGAACATCCGGAAGGACACAGTAATCAATGCCGTATTTAAGCCGGTCACCTATCAGATCGTTTTTGACCGCAATGGTGGAAGCGGTTCGATGGCGGCACAAAAGAAGTGCCAGTATAATAAGTCCTATAAGCTGTCTGCGAACAAGTATAAAAAGAGCGGTTACACCTTCCTTGGCTGGAACACGAAAAGCAATGGAAAGGGAACCTGGTATACCAATAAGGCAAAGATAAAGAATCTCTCGGCAAAAAACGGTGCAAAGGTAAAGCTGTATGCACAGTGGGCGAAGATTCCACAGATAAGTTCCCTGAAGAACAAAGGGAAAAAGACTGTTCAGGTGCAGTGGAAAAAGACGGATGCAAAGGAGACCGGTTATCAGATCGTCTATGCGACCAATGCGAAGTTCAAGTCTGCAAAGACTGTTACGGTAAAGGGATATAAGAAGTCATCGACGACCATAAAAAAGCTTTCGGCGGGTAAAAAGTATTATGTGAAGATCCGGAGCTACCGGAAGGCTGGCAAGAAGACTTACTATAGTGGCTATAGCAAGACAAAGACCATCCGGGTGGCGAAAAAATAAAATAGACATCGGGGAAATCTGTCAGTTACAAAATGTGACTGGCAGATTTTTTAGAGTTGAATACATATGGAAGGTATGATAAACTAAATCCATCAAAAACCGCAGTTGGTCTAAAGCGGTTTATCTTTTTTTTCTGGCAGTTCTGCCGGTTGATCCTAATCTGCATGGGATCCGTATGGATGCATATATTGAAGCCGTCACGGGTGAGTTGGGACAGGTAAATAATGTTGAACTAGAACCGGATATCTATGATATTGAACCCAATAAGGTACGGGAACAGGAATATCTTCCGAAGAGAACCAGATATTATCATGCCATGATCGATTCGAAATTATTAGATGCCGGAATATCTTACGATAGAATGAAAAATGTGGTGATCATTATGATTTTGCCATATGACCCGTTTGGAGGCAATCGAATGATGTATACTGTTTGCAACCGGTGTATGGAAGATCCCGATATTCCTTATAATGATGGCATGAAAAAGATTTATCTGTATACAAAAGGAAGCGTAGGAAATACTAGTCAAAGATTACGGGAAATGTTACAATATATTGAAAACAGTGTGGTTGATAATGTTACAAACGAAGAACTGGCAACAATCCATGAATATGTGAATGAAGTAAAGCATGACAAGGAGGTTGGAATTCAATATATGAAGTCGTGGGAACATGATGCAATGATGCGGGCAGAAGGAAGAGCAGAGGGAAGAGCAGAAGAAAAACATATATCGTAGCCCTTATCCGTAAAAAATGTAAAAAGTCGCTGTCTGTGAGTGAGATAGCAGAAATCTTAGAGTTACCGGAGCATGAGATACAGATCGTAATTGACCGGATCAATGCTTTCCCGGATGAAGATGACAGGCAGATCGCAATGCGTCTTTTAGAGGAAGAATGATAAAAATAATTTGACAAACAGGCAGTAACCGCTATATACTATCAAAGGATTAGATAAAAGAGAAAGACAATGACGAAGACAGTAGTTTTAGATGGAAAGGCAAAGAGAGCCGGATAAGGTGGGAGCCGGTACGAGTAGATCTGGAATGAATATCACTTCCAAGTCGCAGTCCGAAAGCCACTGAGAGTGAGTAGAGGCTGACGTATTCTCCGACGTTACCGGAGGCATGTATGCGGAAGATTCCAAGTACGTTGTAACAGGTGGTATGCGAATAACATGGATTACAGACATTCGCCCTTTTACAGGGCGGATGTTTTTTATTTAGGAGGAGTATCATGTACGAAAAAGTAAACAATGACCTGAATTTCGTAGACAGAGAAAAAGAAGTTGAAAAATTCTGGCGTGAGAATGACATTTTCAAAAAGAGTATGGAAAATCGTAAGGAAGGTGAGACCTATACCTTTTATGATGGACCGCCAACCGCAAACGGTAAGCCACATATCGGACATGTACTGACACGTGTCATCAAGGATATGATCCCAAGATACCAGACCATGAAGGGAAAAATGGTTCCACGTAAGGCAGGATGGGATACCCACGGTCTGCCGGTTGAGTTAGAGGTAGAGAAGAAGCTTGGCTTAAACGGTAAGGAACAGATCGAGGAATACGGAATGGAGCCATTCATCAAGGAATGTAAGGAATCCGTATGGAAATACAAGGGAATGTGGGAAGACTTCTCCGGAACAGTCGGATTCTGGGCTGATATGGATAACCCATATGTTACTTATGATGATAACTTCATCGAGTCCGAATGGTGGGCATTAAAAGAGATCTGGAAAAAGGGCTTATTATATAAGGGCTTTAAGATCGTGCCATACTGTCCACGCTGCGGTACTCCGTTATCTTCTGCTGAGGTGTCCCAGGGATATAAGACGGTAAAAGAGCGTTCCGCGATCGTGCGTTTTAAGGTTGTCGGCGAAGATGCATACTTTTTAGCATGGACAACAACACCTTGGACACTGCCGTCAAACGTAGCACTCTGTGTGAACCCACAGGATACCTACTGCAAGGTAAAGGCAGCGGACGGTTACACCTACTATATGGCAGAGGCACTGTTAGATAAGGTACTTGGTAAGCTTGGCAATGAAGAAGAAGGCAAGGCAGCTTATGAAGTATTAGAGACTTACAAGGGAAAAGACCTTGAGTACAAAGAGTACGAGCCATTATATGCATGTGCAAAGGAAGTTGCGGATAAGCAGAATAAGAAGGGCTTTTTCGTTACCTGTGATACCTATGTAACTATGACAGATGGTACCGGTATCGTTCATATCGCACCGGCATTTGGTGAGGATGACGCGAACGTGGGACGTAATTACGATCTTCCATTCGTACAGTTCGTAAACGGAAAGGGTGAACTGACCGCTGAGACACCATACGAAGGCTTATTTGTGAAAAAGGCAGACCCGGAAGTATTAAAGGATCTTGATGCACAGGGCAAGTTATATGAAGCACCGAAGTTCGAGCATGAGTATCCACACTGCTGGAGATGTGATACTCCGCTGATCTACTATGCAAGAGAGTCCTGGTACATCAAGGAAACAGCGGTTAAGGATGATCTGATCCGTAACAACAATACCGTAAACTGGATTCCGGAATCCATTGGAAAGGGACGTTTCGGAAACTGGTTAGAGAATATCCAGGACTGGGCGATTTCCAGAAACCGTTACTGGGGAACTCCGTTAAACATCTGGGAATGTGAGTGCGGTCACAGAGAATGTATCGGAAGCCGTGCGGAATTAGCAGAGCGTTCCGGTAACCCGGATGCAGTTAAGGTAGAGCTTCACAGACCATATATCGACGAAGTGACCTTTGCATGTCCGGATTGTGGCAAGACCATGCACCGTGTACCGGAAGTATTAGACTGCTGGTTCGATTCCGGAGCAATGCCATTTGCACAGCATCATTATCCGTTTGAGAATAAAGAAGTATTTGAGTCACAGTTCCCGGCACAGTTTATTTCAGAGGCAGTTGACCAGACGCGTGGATGGTTCCATTCCCTGATGGCTGAGTCTACCCTGTTATTTAACAAGGCACCATACGAGAATGTTATCGTATTAGGCCATGTCCAGGATGAGAACGGACAGAAGATGAGCAAGTCAAAGGGAAATGCAGTTGATCCGTTCGATGCACTTGAGACTTATGGTGCAGATGCGATCCGCTGGTACTTCTATATCAATTCCGCTCCATGGCTTCCAAACCGTTTCCATGGAAAGGCAGTACAGGAAGGACAGCGTAAGTTCTTAGGAACTTTATGGAATACCTATGCATTCTTTGTTTTATATGCAAATATCGATCAGTTCGATGCAACGAAGTACAGCTTAGAGTACGATAAGCTTTCTGTTATGGATAAGTGGCTGTTATCAAAGCTGAATTCTGTGGTCGCAGCAGTAGACGACAATCTTGGTAACTATAAGATCCCGGAGGCTGCAAGAGCACTTGACGAGTTCGTGGATGATATGAGTAACTGGTATGTCAGAAGAAGCCGTGAGCGTTTCTGGGCAAAGGGCATGGAGCAGGATAAGATCAATGCATACATGACACTTTATACCGCACTGGTAACGATCTGTAAGGCAGCAGCACCGATGGTACCGTTTATGACAGAAGAGATCTATCAGAATCTGGTAAGAAGCATTGATAAGTCCGCACCGGAAAGTATCCATCTGTGTGACTTCCCGGTTGTTGATGAGACAAGAATCGACAAAGAATTAGAGGCAAATATGGATGAAGTCCTTAAGATCGTTGTTATGGGACGTGCAGCCAGAAATGCAGCAAACATCAAGAACAGACAGCCGATCGGAAATATGTTTGTGAAGGCACCGGAAGCATTAAGTGACTTCTATACCGAGATCATCGAAGACGAGCTGAATGTCAAGAAGGTAAGCTTTACCGACGATGTCAGCGCATATACCGATTATACCTTTAAGCCGCAGCTTCGTACAGTCGGACCGAAGTACGGCAAGTTCCTCGGTCAGATCCAGAAGGCATTAGCAGAGTTAAACGGCAATGAAGCAATGGCTGAACTGAAGAAAAACGGTGAGCTGAAACTTGACAGCGTAAATGAGGAAGTAGTATTATGTGAAGAGGATTTACTTATCACCATGACCCAGATGGAAGGCTATATAACAGAAGGTGACAATGAAATCACAGTAGTCCTTGAGACAAAGCTTTCGGAAGAACTGTTAGAGGAAGGATTTGTCAGAGAGATTATCAGCAAGATCCAGACTATGAGAAAAGAAGCAGGATTTGAAGTAATGGATAAGATCAAGGTATCTTATCAGGCTAAAGAGAAGGTGCAGAATATTTTCGCGAAGTTCGGTGAGACAATCTGTGCAGATGTATTAGCAGAGAGCATTGTTTCAGATGCTGTAACAGGCTATCAGAAGGAATGGAACATCAATGGTGAAACTGTTACGCTCGGCGTGGAAAAATTATCATAATAAAAAAGAAAAAAAGAGTGGAGTGGGATTAGTGCGGTCTCGCTCCCCTTTTTTGAACACAGCGGATGCGGCAGCAGAAAATGACGAGGATGGTGTGAAAAGTAAGATTTTTCACACACGGAAATTGTGTCTATGTATATGTGACACAGATGCAAAACCGGTATGCGCAAAAAAATGCGCAGAAATGGAGGATACGATGAAAAGCAAGGCGTTTCAGAAGGAAGAGTTTAAGAAAAGTGTAACAGAAGGATTAAAGTACCTGTATCGTAAGACTTTACAGGAAGCAAACCAGCAGGAGATCTTTCAGGCTGTATCTTATGCGGTCAAGGATGTCATTATTGACGAGTGGCTGGCAACACAGAAGGCATTTGACAAACAGGATCCAAAGTTTGTGTACTATATGTCCATGGAATTTTTAATGGGACGTGCATTAGGTAACAACCTGATCAACCTGACTGCTTATGATGAAGTAAGGGAAGCCTTAGATGAGATGGGCATCAACTTAGATGTTGTCGAGGATCAGGAGCCGGATCCGGCACTTGGAAATGGTGGACTTGGACGTCTGGCAGCATGTTTTATGGAGTCTTTAGCTACCCTCGGATATCCGGCATACGGATGTGGTATCCGTTATCATTACGGAATGTTCAAGCAGAAGATCGAGAACGGCTATCAGGTTGAAGTACCGGATAACTGGTTAAAGGATGGCTATCCGTTTGAGCTGCGCAGACCGGAATATTCTTATGAGGTGAAGTTCGGCGGTTATGTCCGTGCAGAGAATACACCGGATGGCAGAACCAAGTTCGTACAGGAGAATTACCAGTCTGTTATGGCGATCCCATATGATATGCCGATCGTCGGTTATGATAACAATGTGGTAAATACTCTGATGATCTGGGATGCACAGCCGGTAGAGTGCTTCGAGTTAGATTCTTTTGATAAGGGCGATTACCGCAAGGCAGTGGAGCAGGAGAACCTTGCAAAGAACCTGGTAGAAGTTTTATATCCGAACGACAATCATATCTCCGGTAAGGAGCTTCGTTTAAAACAGCAGTATTTCTTCGTATCGGCAAGCTTACAGCGTGCGATCGCAAAGTTTAAGAAGAACCATTCCGATATCCATGATCTGCCGAAGAAAGCAACTTTCCAGATGAATGATACACATCCGACAGTAGCAGTAGCAGAGCTGATGCGTATCCTCTTAGATGAGGAAGGCCTATCCTGGGATGAGGCATGGAAGATCACAACCGAATCCTGTGCATATACGAACCATACGATCATGGCAGAGGCACTGGAAAAATGGCCGATCGAGATCTTCTCCAGACTGCTTCCGCGTATCTATCAGATCGTAGAGGAGATCAACAGACGTTTCATCTTAGATATTGAGAAAGCCTTCCCGGGCGATCAGCAGAAGGTTCAGAAGATGGCGATCGTTTATGACGGACAGGTCAAGATGGCAAATCTTGCAATCTGTGCCGGATATTCCGTAAACGGTGTTGCAAGACTGCATACCGAGATCTTAAAGAATCAGGAGCTGAAGGAGTTCTACCAGATGTTCCCACAGAAGTTTAACAATAAGACAAACGGAATCACACAGCGTCGTTTCCTGATGCATGGTAATCCATTGCTTGCAAAATGGGTAACCGAGCATATCGGATCGGACTGGATCACCAATCTGTCCCACTTAAACAAGCTGTCAGTCTATGTGGATGATGAGAAGGCACAGCAGGAATTTATGAATATCAAGTACCAGAATAAGGTACGCCTTGCAAAATATATCTTAGAGCACAATGGGGTAGAAGTAGACCCACGTTCGATCTTCGATGTACAGGTAAAGCGTCTGCATGAGTACAAGCGTCAGTTATTAAATATCTTACATGTTATGTATCTGTACAACGAGTTAAAGGATCATCCGGATATGGAATTTATCCCAAGAACCTTTATTTTCGGCGCAAAGGCAGCAGCAGGCTACCGTAATGCGAAGTTAACGATCAAGCTGATCAACTCTGTTGCAGATGTGATCAACAATGATAAGAGCATCAATGGCAAGATCAAGGTTGTCTTTATCGAAGATTACCGTGTATCAATCGCAGAACGTATCTTTGCAGCAGCAGATGTCAGTGAGCAGATCTCAACTGCAAGTAAGGAAGCATCCGGAACCGGTAACATGAAGTTCATGTTAAACGGAGCATTAACACTTGGTACGATGGATGGAGCAAACGTAGAGATCGTAGAAGAAGTTGGTGAAGAGAATGCATTCATCTTCGGTATGAGCTCTGATGAAGTCATTGCACATGA